>JAAYNW010000058.1 GCA_012520655.1 Clostridiales bacterium
CTCCAGCGTCTGAATCAGATTAGGCTTCAAAGCATCCTTCAATAAGGCCGCCATTGCACCTGTCGCATGTAAATCCGCTGCCGTTACCGGCTCCCCCGAGCAATTATAAGCTACGACCATCCTCCCGAGCCTTGCCTTCAAATCCTCCATATCGGACGCAAGGCAAAGAACAGCCATGATTTCCGAAGCTACCGTAATAACAAAATGGTCTTCTCTTACCGTTCCGTCCGCTTTGCTTCCAAGGCCAACCACTATATTCCTGAGTACTCTGTCATTCATATCCAAACATCTTTTCCATACTACCTGCCTCGTATCGATGCCAAGCTCGTTCCCTTGCTGAATATGATTATCAAGTATAGCCGCCAGTAAGTTATTGGCAGAGGTTATAGCATGGAAATCCCCCGTAAAATGCAGGTTTAAGTCTTCCATGGGCACTACCTGCGCATAGCCGCCACCCGCAGCACCGCCTTTTATTCCGAAGCAAGGCCCGAGAGAAGGCTCTCGCAAAGCGATAATCGCCTTTTTACCAAGCTTTCCGAAAGCCTGTCCAAGTCCTACACTGGTCGTTGTCTTTCCCTCGCCTGCAGGCGTAGGGTTGATTGCTGTTACCAATATGAGCTTTCCGTCCGGATTATGTTTTATTTTTTCCAAGTATTCATCCGAAATCTTTGCTTTATATTTCCCGTATAATTCCAATTCATCCGAGTCGATATGTAATCTCTTCGCCACCTCGGTAACAGGCTTCATCTCGGCTTCCTGTGCTATTTGAATATCTGTCTTCATCTATCATCCTCCTATCCGTTCTCCCGACCCTCAGCTTACATCTCTTCCTCAATAAGTTGTTCAAATTCTTCTATACTCATCAATACTTTTCTCGGCTTGGTACCTTCTTCTTCTCCTACAACGCCTGCATCGCACAGCTGATCCATAATGCGCGCCGCCCGGTTAAAACCGATTTTAAAGACCCTTTGCAGCATTCCGATCGATGCCTTGTCCTTGTCTATAATAAATCTTCCGGCTTCCACAAAATATTGATCCCTGCTGCTTCCTGCATCTTCTCCGGTACCGGAGATGCCCTGGCTTACCGAACCGATATTCTGTATTTTTTCTTCCACGTCTTCGCTGTAGATATTTCCGATTGCCTGATTCTTCAAATAATCCACAACATCCGATACCTCTTTATCGGAAACAAAAGCTCCCTGTATTCTGGCCGGTTTAGGATATCCCTGAGGATAAAAAAGCATATCTCCTTTTCCGAGCAATTTTTCTGCGCCGTTCATATCTAAAATAGTACGTGAGTCCACGCCGCTGGATACAGCAAACGCCACACGGCTTGGCATATTCGCTTTAATAAGTCCGGTAATAACATCTACGGAAGGCCGCTGCGTAGCAATAATCAAATGAATACCCGCCGCTCTCGCAAGCTGCGCCAGACGGCATATTGATTCCTCCACCTCGCCGGGAGCAACCATCATGAGGTCGGCAAGCTCGTCCACAATAATCACTATCTGTGGCATCGTAGACGGAGTATCCCCATCCCCGCGCGCTTTCATCTCTTCCGCGATTCTGTTGAAGCCCTTCAGATCCCGCACATTGTAATCCGCAAACTTCTTATATCTTTCCGTCATTTCCGCAACACCCCAATGAAGAGCCGCCGCCGCTTTCTTCGGATCGGTCACCACAGGAATGAGCAGATGAGGAATTCCGTTATAAACGCTTAATTCCACAACCTTCGGGTCCACCATGATAAGCTTGACTTCATCCGGATGCGCTTTATACAGGATACTCATAATAAGTGTATTGATACATACGGACTTACCCGAACCGGTCGCTCCGGCAATAAGCATATGCGGCATCTTCGCAATATCCGCAACCACCGTTTTGCCACCGATATCCTTACCGACCGCAAAAGCCAGTTTGGACGGAAAATCCCTGAATTCCTTCGATTCCAATAAATCTCTGAGTACTACCGTAGAATTCTCTTTATTGGGCACTTCAATACCCACTGCCGCTTTTCCCGGAATCGGAGCTTCGATACGAATATCCGTAGCTGCCAGATTCAATTTGATATCGTCTGTCAATCCGACGATTCTGCTTACCTTAACACCTTGCTCCGGCTGCAATTCATATCTGGTTACCGACGGTCCCTGACTGATATCGGTAATAGTAACTTTAACTCCGAAAGTTGCCAACGTCTGCTGTAAATGCATAGCGGTCTCTTTTAGCTGGGATGCGGAATCCGCAGTCCCTTTAACGGAGCCCTTTTGCAAAAGCTTAAGCGGAGGAAAAACATACTTTTTCGTATTTCCGGCACTTCCTTGCGGAATAATGGCATCGCTTTTTTGTGTATTCGAATTTTTGATCTCCTGTGGCCTGTTTACATGTACTTCTACCGGTTCAGGAACAACTTTATCATCTTCTTCCTCCGGCATATCCATTCTCATTTGCTGTACCGAAGTAATATGTATTTTGTCAAAATCGAAAGAGTGCATGTCCTCCCCTGAATTCTTGAGAGTCACGTCAACCTCTTTTATATCGTCCGTATCAAAATCATTCAAAGTTATCTCATGGATATCATCGCTGACAGTACCTTCTTTTTCCCCTTCTTTTGCTGTAAGAGCGGTATCTAACATAACGCCGGATACTTTTTTATCCATACGGAGAATCTTTTCATTTTCACTCTCTTCCGCTCGGAGCCGACGCTCTTCTTCTTTGGCCCTTCGCATTTCTTCCTGTTCGGCGCGCCTCTTCTGCAGGCGCTCCTTTCTTACGTAAGCGTCTTCTCTCGTTTTTTCGTATACCTTTTGCCCGCCGTTCCGGACACTGCCGACTAAAGATTTTTCCGTAAGGATTACTAAGCAGATAACTGCTAATACGATAATCGTAAGTGCCGTACCTACCATAGACAAAAAATGATAGCTGAGAAAAGTTAACGTCCCCGCTATTACCCCGCCGCCATTTTTATTTTCACTGCATCTTGCGTATATTTCCTGTATATTATATAGCACATCCTCATTCCATGCTCCCGAAAATAGGTCACAAGACATGCCGATTAATAGAAAAAGCAGTACTGCCGCTACTAATTTCCTCGTTGCAATCCTATTCCCTCTATTGGAAATACCAAAAGCAACTGTGAGGAATAAAACAATCGGTGCTATATAAGCTGTCAGCCCGAAAAAACCGAACATCATATCGCTAACGGTGTCCCCAAATACGCCGACAACTCCAAAATTGCATAAAAATAAAAAGACTGCCAGCGCAAACACTCCTATTAGTATTATTTCATTTTTGATTGCGCTATCCATAGGTTCATTTTGTCTGGAGGATTTTGTATTTACCGTCTTCCTCCTTCCGGAAGACGTATTGCGGGAATTACCTTTTCTTGTCGTTCCCTTTCTGTTTCCTTGTCCGGATGCCATACTATATGCCCCCTAGCATGCGTAATTTACTGAACTTATATAGTATAGCATCTAAAATGAAAGTTGTCATCCTCATACATTTCTTTTTTTATTCTCTGTACTGTCGCCTTTATTACTCCTATTCTTATCTATAATACTGTGTAAATGCTCCATAGCTTCCTTTATTCCGCCTACCTCATTGATAATTCCTTCATTTACCGCTTCCTGCCCTACGAGAATCGTCCCCACATCTTTTGTCAGCACTCCTGTTTCCATCATCAGCTCTTCGAATCTCGCTTTGCTTATTTTACAATGGTTGCATACGAAGCCGGTTATTCTGTTTTGAATCTGTTTAAAATAATCGAAGGTTTGTGGCACGCCGATTACCATGCCGTTCATTCTTACCGGATGAATGACCATTGTTCCTGTAGGCACAATATAGGAATAATTGGTGCTGACTGAAATCGGCACGCCGATGGAATGGCTTCCACCTAAAACGAGAGATACACTCGGCTTGCTTAAAGAGGCTATCATCTCCGCTATGGCAAGTCCCGCTTCCACATCTCCTCCCATCGTATTAAGAAGAACCAAGACACCATCGATTTCGTTACTGTCTTCAATTGCAGCAAGTTCCGGCAAAATATGCTCATATTTTGTAGTTTTGGAAGTACCGTTTAGATTGTCGTGTCCTTCTATTTCGCCAATTATAGTAATCAGATGAATTTTATGCTTTTTGTCATTTTTATCCAGTGTTACCTGTCCGCTTTTCTCAATTCTCTCATCACGATGTTTCTCTCCCTCGGCTTTTTTATCTACTTCTTTATCTTCCTTATCGATATCCTTTGATTTTTGATTTCCCATGCCTACCTCCAAATTTGCAATTTCTGTCTTTAGTTTGCATGGAATTTATTTTTTTATACATATTTAATAAGACCGCTTTTGATTCAGCATCTGCAAAAATCATAAAGCGGTCAATAAATCTAAATATCAAAATCATCATCTTCTTCGGAAAAAACATCGTAGTTCATCTGTTCATCAGGAACATCTACGCCGTAATTCATCTCCTTCTTCACATGCTTCTTAGGAAGCGGCAAAGGGTTCTCTATAAATTTAATACTCTTCTTTTCTTCTTTTTCTATCTCTGCATTATTTATTTTCTCATCTATTATTTCTTCGATTCTTATCTCTTCCAGATCCTCATCCGGCTTCAATTCTTCTATTTGTACCGTTTCCAACGAAGAAATTTTTTCTTTCTGATTTGCATCTTCTCCCATGGAACGAAGCCCAAGTCCGGCAAATGTACCCCAAATAACAGTCGCAAAAGTGCTATAGTCCATCTGGCCGATTCCGGTAACGCTTATTGCCGTGAGCGCAAGAAGAAGCAACACCCACGCATCTGTCTTCTGCCGCTTACGCATTAAAAAGCCTACTACATTTAAAGAAGCGAGAAAACATACGCCAATACCGATCGCAGGCTGTACATCCGGCCCCGGAACAAGATAACTCATACTCATTCCATTGCCATACTGCTGCAACCATGCAGCTAATATGTTCATAAAGGTCTGCCCCGAATACATGGCATCTAATTCGATAAACCCCGCTGTCATTAACAAAGAAACCGCCAAAACAACCGCAAACTGTTTACCGATATAAATATTTTTGTTTTTATTTGTAGCATTTTGTCCGACCGGGTTACACGGTTTCTCTCGTATTACCACAAAACATGTGCCCGCAAAAAGGAGAAGAGTAAAGCCGATAATATCTAGGTAAGATAATATCCCTATATAAATACCTAATAGCAAAAAGACGATATAACTGCCTTTCCTCCTATATCCGTTCTTCACAAGCTTCCGCAGATATAAGCCCGTCAGCCAGAGACCTGTCGCATACAGAAGCAAATATAATCCCTGCGGTGTCAGGCTGCACATATCCTTCATAAATACAGGAGAAACTGCTATAATCGCTGCTACGCAAAGAGCTGTTACTCTGCCTGCCAATAAGCGAATCGCAAAGTAAAGAAAGAGAATAGCCAGTACGTGCAGAACCAATTGAAGTACGATTCCCGCTATCATTTTATTTCCCATAAAGGAAAATACAGCGGACAATAAAACCGTATATATATATGAAGCGCCGTGGGTGATATTCGGAATCCCTCTTTCATTGGTTACCTGTGCCATTTCATAAAACATATTCCGTTCCACCGTTATATCGGCATGCAAAATATAATCAATACGATATAAAACAGAACCGGCAAATATACACATAGCTAAAAAGCATTCCCACATATTGGCAAAATGCTTATCCCTGGGAAGCTTTATCAACAAATATGGAATAATCTTCGCTCCTGCCAGCCATACGCCGGCGACACCGGCAAAAAAAAGACATACGAATGCCGCCGCAAAATATTTATTCAGCCCCCATGTATATACACTTACCGTAATTATGCAGGTTGCAAACAAAACACCTGTTATTGCCATATACAATAACCATAACAGGTAACTAAACCATGTTTTTCTCATCTTCATGTTCTTTCGTTTCCTTACGGTTTATACCATTTTATACTTCCTGCTTAAAAGGTATTCCTTATATTTTCATCAATGCCTGTTCCAGATCCGCTATAATATCGTTCATATTCTCAATTCCTACAGAAAAACGAATCAAATCGGGGGAAACCCCTGCTTCCACGAGCTGTTCGTCCGTCATCTGCCTATGTGTGTGACTGGCCGGATGGAGCACACAAGTCCTCGCATCCGCAACATGTGTCACAATTGCTGCAAGTTTCAAGTAATCCATCATCCGGGAGGCCATATGCCTTCCGCCCTTGAGCCCAAAGGAAATAACACCGCAAGTCCCGTTCGGCATATATTTCTGCGCCAAATCATAATATCTGCTGCTCTTAAGTCCCGGATAATTTACCCACGCCACTTTTTCATGTTTTTCCAGATATTCGGCCACTTTCAAAGCATTCTCACAATGTCTGGGAACCCTAAGATGCAATGTCTCCAATCCCACATTCAGTAAAAAGGCATTCTGCGGGGATTGTATTGACCCGAGATCACGCATAAGCTGAGAAGTTGCTTTTGTAATATATGCGAGTTTCCCGAATTTCTCGGTATATGTAATGCCGTGATAAGATTCATCCGGTTCGCAAAGTCCAGGATATTTATCCGGATACTTGCTCCAATCAAAATTGCCGGAGTCTACTATCGCGCCTCCTACACACATAGCATGACCATCCATATACTTGGTTGTGGAATGCGTAACTATGTCCGCTCCCCATATAAAAGGATTACAGTTAATCGGGGTAGCGAAGGTATTATCTATAATAAGCGGTACTTGATGTTCATGCGCCACACGGGCGAACTTCTCGATATCCAAGACCACCAATGCAGGATTGGCAATGGTCTCCGCCAATACACACCTGGTGTTCTCTTTAAATGCCTTATGTAACTCCTCTTCCGAAAGGTCAGGATCCACAACAGTGCATTCAATTCCCATTTTCTTCATAGTAACGGTGAGAAGATTAAAAGTTCCTCCATACACCGTAGAGGAAAGAACGACGTGAGAACCTACCTCACATATATTGAATACAGCATAGTAGTTAGCGGCCTGGCCGGAAGATGTCAGCATTGCTGCCACACCTCCCTCTAAATCACATATCTTCTTGGCTACGAATTCATTGGTCGGATTCTGCAGTCTCGTATAAAAAAAACCACTTTCCTCCAGATCGAACAGCTTCCCCATTTGCTCCGATGTCTCATATTTGTATGTTGTACTTTGATATATCGGCAGAACTCTGGGTTCTCCGTTCTTAGGCTCCCAGCCCGATTGAATACATATCGTTTCCTTTGCGTATTCGCTACTCATCCTGCACCCTCCTGCATAGCTCCTATTTCTTATCCTTTGCCGTTACAATATATTGATTTTTCAACTCTTCTATCATTTTTATATATTCTTCGCCGCACCGTTCTTTATCGCCGCTTTGAATATAGGTGATGCATACCTTTAAATATCTATCCCATATATATCTGTATTTTTCTTCCGGATTATCGGATTTGTCGATTCGCTTTACGATGGTAGGTGCAATATCATAATACTTTTTTACTAATTCTTCCCCGTTTTCGGTCAATATGAGATAATTATCCCTATAATCCTTAAGAAGATTCAGCTCATAGCAATCTTCCGGTTTATTCAGACTTCTGCATACGGCTGTTGTCACATAGCATAATTTACTCTTAAAACCCGCCTGAATACTTGCAGCATCCGTTGTCTTTATATTATTTCCTTTGAACTTATACGCCCATTTTTCGCATATTGTATCCGTCAGCTGATGTGCTTTTTCCTGTTTCCCTTCTAAAATAGCAGGCATGAAGTAAACCGCCATAAACATATTGAAATTCAGCTGTTTATTGCTTCTTTTTACTTTACTTTTCTCTTCCTCAAGTATCTTTTCGACATATGATACAAGATAATCCGCAAATTCGTCGATAAGGCCTTCCTCTTCCTCCGAAATCAGCATTTGATTCAACTCACCAAAAAAGTCATGATGGTTCTCAAGATACGCTTCCAGCAAAGTTCCGTATGTATCCTTCTTAAACCCGCGTATCTGCATTTCCATATCTTCAAAAAGCGGTGCTACATTTTTAAGCGTTTCATTCATAGTCTTCTACCCTCTTTGCCGGATTTATTCGTTCCAGTTATGATAAACAGCCTGCACATCGTCATCTTCTTCAAGTAAATCCAATGTTTTCTGAAGATTCTTAAGAGCGGTTTCATCCGTAAGTTCCACATAATTCTGAGGTATCATAGTTACCTCCGCCGATGCCATGGCAATTCCCGCTTCCTCTAACGCCTTACATACCCCATCGAAGCTATCCGGATCCGTCAATATTTCATAACTATCCTCTTCTTCGGCAAAATCTTCCGCTCCCGCATCAAGGGCAGTCATCATGAGGTCGTCAGCTTCCATTTCACACTCTTCTTTATCGATAATAATCTGTCCCTTTTTATCGAACATAAAAGATACACATCCCGGCGTTCCAATATTTCCCTGTCCCTTTGTAAAAGCATTCCTTATATTAGCCGCCGTACGATTCTGATTATCGGTAATGGCATCTACTATAATCGCAATGCCGTTAGGGCCATATCCTTCGTAAGTAACATATTTGTAATTTACGCTGCCCACATCTCCGGCCGCTTTCTTGATTCCTCTTTCTATCGTATCGTTAGGCATATTATTCGATTTCGCTTTGGCGATAACCTGTGCCAGCCTGAAGTTGTTTGACGGGTCCGGGCCGCCTTCCTTTACAGCTACCGCAATTTCCCTGCCCAGGATTGTAAATATCTTCCCCTTCGCTGCATCATTCTTTTCTTTCTTATGCTTAATATTTGCGAATTTTGAATGTCCTGACATCTATTTCTTCTCCTTTTTATCTTTTTCATCATCTGAAAAATCTTCTTGTTTCGGTTCTTTAATCTTCGTTACCAGAACGCTGGAAATCATTTTGCTTTCCACAGACAATATTTTAAAATTATATCCGTCTACGTCAATATCGAATTCTTCATCTTCCTCCGGAATCTTGTCCAGACGGGATATTAAGAACCCGTTCAGCGTTTCAAAGTCCTCTTCTTCAAAAGAAATTCCGAATCTCTCCTCTAATTCCTCTAACGGTGTATGTCCGTCAATAATATACTCGTCTGCGTTACCCGTCTCTTCTATATATTCCTCATCCTCGTCATACTCATCCAGAATGTTGCCGACAATTTCTTCCAGAATATCTTCCATAGCCAATAACCCCGACGTTTGTCCATATTCATCCACAACAATTACCATCTGGGTTTTTGTAGACTGCATCATCCGAAACAGATCATCGATGTTCTTGGTCGTCGGAATAAATACCGGTGTCCGCAAAAGTCCTTCAATTTCTTTAATCGGAAGATTGGCCTGAGCATCCGCATTATGCAACCTCATTGCATCACGCATATGCACGATTCCGATAATGTGATCAATATTTTCTTCATATACAGGGAATCGGCTATTGTTGGCATTCATCATAAAACTAATCGCTTCTTTTAAAGACATTGTGCCTTCTACCGCTACTATATTCTTCCTGTGCGTCATAATTTCCTGTGCTTCCGTATCTCCGAATTCGAAAATATTGGTAATCATCTCCGCTTCCGTTTCCTGCAAAACTCCCTGCTCATGCCCTTCGTTTACCATAGATATGATTTCTTCTTCGGTCACGTCGGTTGCATCTTTATCTTCTTTTAACCCAAACAACCGCAGGATTCCACCTGCGGTTAGGGTTGCAAGCCCCGTAAACGGCGACAACGCCCCTGTTACATAATAAACCGGATTGATAAAAAAATATGCCCACTTCTCAGGATATCTCGCGGCCAGCTTCTTAGGAAGCAATACACCAAACGTCAGCAATATGTAAATCAACGCCGCTGCCGTCAGGATAAGCGATACTGCACCCGCAACCTCTGCTCCGAACATATGAAACTTTGATGATTCGTTTCCAAGAAAGGAATCCATGAACCTGCGGATGCCCTGTAGCCATATTCTAAGATAAATACCTCCCATGAGTATGTGAATCAGTATAGATGCCACTTGCACCGTGTTCACATACTTCGCAGGATTAGCAATAATTGAGCGTAAGCGTTCTGATTTCTTGTCCTTACCATCTTTCGCCCTTTTCTCTACATCCTTTATATTCAGGCAATGAATTGCCGAGCCGAATCCATAAAAAAACACATCGATTAATAACAATACGACAAAAAAAATTATACTGGCAGTAGGCCCATCGTCGTCCATATTTCCATCTCCTTTTGTACTTTATAAAATATCACACTAAACTATATCATTTTACTTTCTTATCGTCAAGTTCAAGCCCTGTCTTATGTATTTAATTCGAGGCTGATAAGAAGTCCCTGATTTACTTTCTCCATAATCTCACCATCCAAATGGCATACTTTATCTTTCAGCCTTTTCTTATCTATCGTTCTTAGCTGTTCCAATAAAATTACCGAGTCTTTCATCATATCACATTTTTCAGCATTCAGTTCAATATGTGTGGGCAATTTCGCCTTATTCATCTTGGAAGTAATCGCCGCACAAATTACGGTTGGACTATACTTATTCCCTATATCGTTCTGTATAATAAGTACCGGTCTCACCCCGCCTTGTTCCGAACCAAGCACCGGCCGTAAGTCCGCATAATATATGTCTCCACGCTTCATTATTCTCACCCTTCATTTAAACTTCTATATGGCAAACCTATTTATAGGTTAAATTATTGCCAGTTTATCTGAAGGTATTCAATTATTACTCGAAATCGAGAAAATAATCCTTTGTTAAAACGACTTTCCCTTCTTTTAAATAAGTTCTTGGTACTCTTTTGCCAATTAAGCAGGCAAGCTCATAATTAAATCTTCCGGATAACCCTCCCAGCTGTTCCATCGTAATACGCTCCCCACCGTCATTCCCTATCAAAGTCACTTCATCGCCTTCTTCCGCTTCCGGAATATCCGTTACATCTACCATAAACTGATCCATACAAATACGCCCGATAATCGGAGCCTTCCGACCCCTTACCAAAATATATCCTTTATTAGATAATCCTCTTGGATAACCGTCCCCATATCCGACAGGTATGGTAGCTATTCTCGTGTTTCTTTTCGTTACAAAGGTTCCTCCATAGCTAACCGGAGTTCCGGCTTTTGCTTCCTTTATATATACGATGCGGCTTTTTAATTCCATCGCCGGAATGAGGCGGACAATATCCCGCTCCACTTCGTCCGAGGGCCACAAGCCGTATAAGGTAATTCCGGCACGAACCACATTCATATTTGCTTCCTTCAGTCCGATGATTCCCGCACTGTTCGAGCAATGGCATACCGGTATTTCATACCCCGTTTCCTTATTTATTTTTTCTATAAACTCTTTAAATATATTCATTTGCCGCATAGCTGCCGCTTTATCTGTTTCATCTGCTCTGGCAAAATGCGTAAATATCCCTTCTATTTCTATTTCCGGTATAAGCAGCACTTTCTTTATGAATGCAAGGCCTTCCTCGTCGGGAGAGATTCCTATTCTGGACATTCCTGTGTCCACCTTAATATGAACTTTCGCACGGATCTCTTTGGATTTCGGAACATTTTCTCTTCTCGCTTTATTTATTTTCTGAACGCAAAGCGATAGCTGCTCAACCGTATCAAGGCGAAATACCGCCGGTGTAATGTCTTCTTTTATTAACTTTTCATAGCAATAGGGAAACGTATAGCCCAATATTAAAATCGGCTTTTTTATTCCGCTATGCCGCAATGTGGAAGCTTCTTCTACCGTTGCCGTCGCAAACCCGAATATATAATCCAGAGGCTCCAGCTCTCTCGCTATCGGCACGGCTCCATGCCCGTAGCCATCCGCTTTAATAACTCCTATAATTTTCGTGTTCGGTGCAATATTGGCCTTCATATGATCCATATTGGAATGTATGGCATCCAAATTCACCGATGCACATACCCTGCTGTATTTTTCTATCATCTTCGTTTCCCTTCATCGCTTAAAATGTACTTTAACTGTTCTGTCAAATCACCGGCTATTACCGCATAACGTCCTGTTTCCGACGCCGCACGCTCGCCCAGAATTCCATGGATATACACGCCTGCAATTGCTGCTTCCCTGCCGTCCATTCCCTGTGCCAGAAGTCCGCCTTCAATACCCGCCAGTACATCTCCCGAACCTGCGGTTGCCATACCGTCATTGCCCGTTGTATTCAGGTATATGTTATTTTCTTTGTAAGAAGCTACTGCAGTTCTCGCATCTTTACATATCACAGTGCAACATAACCGTTCCGCCAGTTCCTTGGCTTTATTAAATACGTCTCTCTTAACATCCGTCGGCGTGCATCCGTAAAGCCTTGCAAACTCAACGATATGAGGGGTTATAATAATCTGCCTGCCTTCCTTTGAACCTGTGCTTCGCAGTTTCTCTTGAAATTCTGCCGATTCTGCCAGTATATTCAATCCGTCCGCATCTATGACAAGGGGCTTTAAGGATTCCTGTATGACATATTTAAGCATGCGGCAAGAAATCCTACTCTTTCCTAATCCCGGGCCAATAACAATACAATCTGCCCACTTTACGCTCTCTTCCAAATCTTTTGCGAACGCTTCTCCGGCTGTTTCCTGTTCTGAAGCAGCATAGGTCACAAGTAATGCTTCAGGCAAATTCTTCTGTATGATTTCCCTGTTTTCTTCCGAGGTAACAACCTTTACCATGCCCGCACCAATCCTGTATGCACTTCTCGCGCACAGTTCACAAGCACCGCTCATATTTTTACTTCCTGCAATAACGAGGACCTTGCCGAACGTTCCTTTATTTCCCCCCCGGTTTCTCTCCGGCATCAACTCCGCTATTCGGCTTTTATATACATCTGCGTAAGAATATATTCTCGGTGCTTCCGCCAGAAAGCTTTCTGCCGTAATCCCTATATCCTTGCACACCACTTCACCGCAGTATTCACATCCCGGATACAGAACATGCCCCAGCTTCTCATATGCGAAAGTAACGGTAATATCCGCCTTTACCGCTGTTTTCATCACTTCGCCCGTATCGGCGCTTATGCCTGACGGAATATCTACCGCAAAGACAAAACCGCATAAATCATTCATCGCTTCAATACATTGCGCATATATTCCTTTCACGTCTCTCGACAAGCCGATTCCGAATAATGCATCTATGATAATATCATATTCCTTATTTTCAATTTTGCTTTGCACCGGACATCCATATTTTTCAATTATATCGAGCTGTTTGCTCGTCTCTGCACTACACTTGGACTTGTCTCCTGTAAGAACAAAGTCCACCGCATATCCGCGCAACTTCAATACTCGTCCGATTGCGATTCCATCGCCTCCGTTATTGCCGCCACCGGCGACAACAAGCGCTCTGCTTCCCGGTTCGAATCTCTTCTCAATCTCTTCAATGACCCCAAGAGCCGCACGTTCCATAAGCACTAGCGAAGGTACTCCATAATGATTAATTGTAACCGAATCATATCTTTTCATTTCTTTGGAGGATACAATATATTTTTTCTCCATCTTTATACCTCTTCCTTTCGCTTCTCGCAAGGTACAAAAAACCATCAACAAATGCGTCAAAAACTAAATCGTTCTGACGCATCCTCTTTTACTGCTTATTCTCCCTTGTCCACTATTATCGTCTTCGTTAAAGCGGCTCCTTTTTTAGCCGCTCTTTCAGCATGTGCTTTTCTTCGTTCTTCCGGATTATACTTCATATCGAAGATTTCTATTACTTCCGCTCCGAAAATATCGTGCATATAAGAATACAAATCGAAATTGGCCTTTTCGCTTTCTTCTTTATGAATCATATTTTTTTTGATTTCAACGCGAATTTCCTTTATCCATTCGTTAATCGCCTCTATCTCTCTCGTATTCTCGGCAATTCTCTTATAGCAGATGTCCATAGTATCGAGCATCAGCTTATAATTTACGCTGTTAATCTCTTCGGGAAGAAGGCGCAGTTGATCCTGATACTCCTCCAATTTCTCATTGCATTCATTAATAAGGCGCCTATTCTCATCCAGTTTTCTCTCGGTCTTAACATCCGGATTATCTCTTAAGGATTCCGCCATATCCATAATCTCGCTCATCAGCTTCTTCTTTAAACGTCGGATGTCTTTAGATTCCGTGTTAAGCTTTCCCTGCAGCTTGATCAACTCATTCAGTTTTTCTTCATTGCGCTTGATTTCCCCGGAAATCTCCGTTTGCGCCTGCGTAAAAAGTTGATGCCATTTATTATCCAGCGTAAGAAGCGGTATCGTCTTTCCCGCCAGCGCCGCTTTAAATACTTCAACCGAACGTGCCATGCCCCTCACCTCTATTTTGCACTATCTATTTCAAACCGACTGATGTTATAAGATAATTTCATCAAGCTATCCGACAAGTGGACATTCTCCACCTGAATATTTTCCGGAACATTCAGATCCACATGGGCAAAGTTCCAGATACCCTTGATTCCGTACTCAACAAGCTGTTCCGCTACCGTAACCGCTTCCGCCTTCGGTATGGTAAGAACCGCAATATCTATATTATTCTCTTTCACGAACACTTCCATATTCTCCATCGGCTGTACCTCGATACCGCGTATCTTCTTGCCGTAAAGTTTTGGATTATTGTCAAAAAGACCACGAAACAAAAAGCCTCGCCGCTCAAAATTAACATAATTGGCAAGTGCCTGCCCAAGATTGCCTGCTCCGATAATAATCAGATGATGCGTTCTGTCAAGCCCCAATATTTTTCCTATTTCATGATAAAGGAATTCAACATTGTATCCATATCCCTGCTGTCCGAATCCGCCGAAATTATTGAAATCCTGTCTGATCTGCGAAGCAGTCACCTTCATGATATCACTCAGTTCCTGCGAAGAAACCCGCTCGATTCCCGCATCCCTAAGCTCACTCAGATATCTGAAATATCTGGGTAAACGACTTATAACCGCCTGAGAAATTTCTTTTTCTTCCACAATATTTCCCCCTATCCAATAGTTATCTTCTATTATATAAAACTGTTAAAATAATGTCAATGAATTGACAGAGTCTTTTATCCTATGTAAAATAAATGCTGTGTCATTTCCTATCGGGCACCTTTTATACAAGGAGTTAAATTATGATTTTATCCTGTCAGAACATAAGCAAAGCATTTAATGAAAAAAGTATATTAAAAAATATATCCTTTCATATAGAAGATTACGACAAAGCTGCAATTGTAGGAATCAACGGTGCCGGGAAGACTACTCTGCTGCGGATTATCGTGGGTGAACTGCCCGCGGATGAAGGTATCGTCACTTTTTCCAAAGATAAGACCTTCGGCTATTTATCGCAGCATCAGTCCGTAGACAGTTCCAACACTATTTATGATGAACTTCTGTCCGTCAAAAAGGACTTGATTCTTCTTGAAATGCAGCTTCGCCAAACAGAACTTCAAATGAAAAGCTCCTCCGGAGAACAATTGGAAAAGCTGATGGAATCCTATTCTCTGCTTACCCACCGTTTTGAGTTAGGTGGTGGATACGCATACCGCAGTGAACTCATCGGTGTCTTAAAAGGTCTCGGATTTCAAGAAAATGATTTTGATAAATCTGTTTCCACTCTCTCCGGCGGCCAGAAAACCCGCGTTGCTCTAGGCAAGCTTCTTCTCTTGAAACCTGACTTAATTTTGCTTGACGAACCTACCAACCATTTGGACATGTCTTCCATTACATGGTTGGAAACTTATCTGCTGAATTATAAGGGTGCGGTCATTATTGTATCTCATGACCGCTATTTTCTTGACAGAATTTCCAATAAAGTAATAGAAATCGACCAGACGAAATCCACTGTGTTCTCCGGCAATTACAGCGACTATGCGGTAAAGAAGGAACAGCTTCGGACTGCCGCGCTCAAAGCCTATATGAACCAACAACAGGAAATCAGACACCAAGAAGAGGTTATTCAAAAATTAAGATCCTTTAATCGGGAAAAATCGATTAAGCGTGCCGAAAGCCGCGAAAAGATGTTAGATAAAATAGAAGTCTTGGAAAAGCCTACGGAAGCTCCTTCCGACATGAACATTCGCTTGGAGCCTAAATGTATTAGCGGCAACGATGTTCTTTACGCGGAAAGCCTTTCCAAATCTTTTGGCGAGTTAAACCTCTTCGAAGGTATCGGTTTCGATATTAAACGCGGGGAACATGTTGCTATTATCGGAGATAACGGCACAGGAAAAACCACAATATTAAAAATAATTAACGGTCTGATTCCTGCCGACAGCGGTACTTTAAAAACCGGCAGCAACGTACATATCGGTTACTACGACCAAGAGCACAACGTACTACATAAGGAAAAGACATTATTTGAAGAAATTTCCGACGATTACCCGACTTTGAACAACACTGAAATCCGAAGCACTCTTGCAGCCTTTCTGTTTACGGGCGACGATGTGTTCAAACGAATCTGTGATTTGAGCGGTGGGGAAAGAGGCCGTGTTTCTCTGGCCAAATTAATGTTGTCGGAATCCAATTTTCTGATTCTCGACGAGCCTACCAACCATCTGGATATTACGTCAAAAGAGATTCTTGAAGACGCTTTAAACAACTATACGGGGACGGTTCTTTACGTGTCCCATGACCGTTACTTTATTAACAGAACCGCATCGCGCATTCTGGAATTATCAAACGGTACACTTATCAATTACCTCGGAAATTACGATTATTATTTGGAGAAAAAGGCTCAACTTACATCTGCTTACGTTACCTCTGATGCCGACTCTTCTTCCTCGTATAACGTCTCCGTCTCTAAACAGGATTGGAGAGAACAAAAAGAACAGCAGGCAAAACAACGGAAAAAGGAAAATGAGCTAAAACGTCTCGAGGATAAAATAGAAATGCTCGAATGCCGCAATGCGGAAATAGACGAGCTCATGGCTCAACCCGACATCTGTACAAACGTAACCAAGCTACAAGAGCTTTCCTCGGATAAAGAAAGGATTGCAGCACAGATAGAGCAGCTGATGAACCGTTGGGAGGAACTGGAATCCGAAGAATGAACATTTAAGCAGCACAAACAGAAAGGTGCGCCGCTAGGCATACCTACATAAAAAGCCGTCATGCTTGTATAGCGTGACGGCTTTTTATCGAATTATTTATATTATTTTTATATACTACATCGTTTCGTAGGTCCTTCGAACCTCTTTGATAAAGTCTGCGCTGTTAAGTACTGTAACATCCTTTAATGTCGTAATCAGTGCGAGATCCTTGGTCATTTTTCCAGATTCAATGGTCGCCAAAGTCGCTTTTTCCAGTTTATCCGCAAATTGAACAAGCTCGGCCGTTGCGTCCAGTTCTCCTCTTTTTCTAAGGGCCCCTGTCCACGCAAAAATAGTCGCAACGGAATTAGTAGAAGTCTCTTCTCCCTTCAGATGCTTATAATAATGCCTCTGCACAGTACCGTGAGCCGCTTCATATTCATATACCCCGGCAGGAGAAACGAGCACGGATGTCATCATCGCAAGGGAACCGAATGCGGAGGATACCATGTCACTCATAACATCTCCGTCGTAGTTCTTGCATGCCCAAATAAATCCACCCTTTGCCTTCATAACACGAGCCACAATATCATCGATTAAGCTGTAAAAATATTCAATCTCTGCCGCTTCAAATTTCTCTTTATACTCTTCATCATATATTTCCTGAAAAATATCTTTAAAATTGTGGTCATACTTTTTAGAGATCGTGTCCTTTGCACCAAACCAAAGATCCTGCTTCGTATCCAGAGCATAATTAAAACATGCTCTCGCAAAACTCGAGATAGAGGCATCCGTATTATGTACACCCTGCAAAATGCCCTCACCTTCAAATTTATGAATCACTTCTCTCATTTCCGTGCCGTCCGCCGCCGTAAAAACAAGCTCTGCCTTACCTGCACCCGATATTTTCATCTCTACATTTTTATATATATCGCCATACGCGTGACGCGCTATCGTAATCGGTTTTTGCCAGTTCTTTACACAAGGTTCGATACCTTTTACTACAATAGGCGCCCGGAAAACTGTACCATCCAAAATAGAACGAATCGTTCCATTAGGGCTTTTCCACATTTCCTTCAGATGATATTCCGTCATCCGTGCGGCATTCGGAGTAATCGTTGCACACTTTACCGCTACTCCGTATTTTTTCGTAGCCTCCGCAGAAGCTATAGTTACCTGATCTTCTGTTTCATTACGGTGTTCCAAACCAAGGTCGTAGTACTCTGTCTTCAAATCGATGAATGGAAGTAATAATTCTTCCTTTATTATCTTCCAGAGAATTCTCGTCATCTCATCCCCATCCATTTCCACAAGGGGAGTTACCATTTTAATCTTGTCCATTTCTACACTCCTTAAACTTTGCTTTGCCACCTATTATCTTACTATTTCCCTATACTTTTGTACAGTCAATCCTCAATCGGGCCATAGATATTATACAATCCGTTCTTTACCATATTGTCATATGCATTAATCATGTGCTTATTGGCAAGTTCTTCCGCCTTATCCTTATTCTTCTCTTTAATAGCTTCCATAATCTGCCTATGCTCATCATTGGAGGTTTTTCCTCTTCCACCGTTCGTCAGCGTCTTTTTCCTAACACGAAGCACATATTCATGAAAGTCAACAAGCAGACGCTCTAATTGCTTACTGTTGCACGCTTCATACAAAATATGATGAAAACGGTTATCCAGTTCCGCCATCTGATCCAGGTGCCCTTTGGACGCATGAAAATCCGCCAGATATACATTCTCTTCCAATTCCTCCAGCTGTTCCTCCGTGATATGATCGGTTGCCCATCTGGCACACAAGCCTTCCAGGAGAGAACGAATCATGTAAATATCCTGAACATCCTTGGCAGTTATTCCGGTTACATAAGCACCTTTATTCGGCACGATTTGAATCAGACCTTCCAGTTCTAACTGCCGAAACGCTTCTCTGACAGGAGTTCTGCTCACTCCCAGCTCTTCACCGATTGCAATTTCTTTTAACTCCTCGTGCTCCTTATATTTACCGTTTAATATATCTTCCCGTATCTTATTAAATACTCGTCCCCTCAAGGAATACTTGTCAGTGACTTCCTGTTTTAAATCGTAATTCGCCATTACTTATAACCACACCTTTCCAGTATCAGCCTATGGTAAGGTTCAATTTTTCACATACCGCATTGATATGATTCACCAGTTCTTCATCCGTAAGCACCGTGATTCGACCGCCGGCATATTCTTCATCTACCCAGTTCTTTACTTCCTTTACCAACTCGGAATTCTTGTCCACTTGCTTATCACCCTGCAATTTGAAATACGTGTTCATCCAGTGTGCAATTCCCGCCAAACCGGAAGTATCGCTTACCGCGCAGAGCACAGGCCTGTTCAAAAATTTCTCCGTATCGAAAATATTATATATTTCTTCATTCTTCAATAAACCATCCGCATGAATTCCTGCCCTGGTAACGTTAAAATTCTTACCTACAAATGGTGTTCTCGGGGGTATCTCATATCTGATTTCTTTCTCAAAATACTCAGCAAGTTCCGTGATGACCGTTGTATCCATACCGTCCAAAGTGCCCTTAAGCTGCGCATATTCGAATACCATCGCCTCCAGAGGGGTATTGCCCGTACGCTCGCCGATTCCGAAAAGCGAAGTGTTTACACCTGCACAACCATACAACCATGCTGTCGTAGAATTGGATACCGCTTTATAAAAATCATTATGTCCGTGCCACTCAATAAGAGCATGCGGAACACCTGCATGTGTATTAATGGCATAAATGATACCTTGCACACTCCTGGGAATTACTGCCCCCGCATAGTTTACACCATATCCCATAGTATCGCAAGCACGTATTTTAATCGGAATATTATATTCCTCCATCAACTTCATGAGTTCTACACAGAACGGTACTACAAAACCGTAAATATCTGCCCTCGTAATATCCTCCAAATGACATCTGGGGCTGATGCCCTCCTCAAGGCATTCACGAATAACGCTTAAATAGTGCTCCATAGCCTGCCTTCTCGTCATTTTGAGCTTTAAGAAAATATGATAGTCGGAACAGCTTACAAGGATACCTGTTTCTTTCATTCCAATTTCTTTGACCAGCTTAAAATCCTCCTTGCTGGCACGTATCCAACTTGTCACTTCAGGAAATTGATAACCTCGTTCCATACATTTATAAACGGCATCCCTGTCTTTTTTACTGTATAAGAAAAATTCGCTGGCGCGGATTAAACCGTTAGGACCGCCGAGCTTATGCAAATAATCAAAAATTGTTACAATCTGTTCCGTCGTATACGGCGCTCTGGATTGCTGACCGTCACGAAATGTAGTATCCGTAATCCATATTTCTTTCGGCATATTATGCGGTACGATTCTGTCATTGAACGGAATCTTCGGCACTTCCGAATAAGGAAACATATTGCGAAATACATTGGGTTTCTCTACATCATCCAAAATGTACATATGCTCCTCTATTTGAAGAAGATTGCTTTTTTCATTCATCGTCACCGGACGGTTTTGAAATGCGCTGTTATTTTCTCTCATGGTACCTCCATTCTGCCATAACATACGGCAAGACGCTTCCTCTTTGAAACGTTACGTATTATTGTATACAATCATACTATTTGTGTCAATACGTAAATTACTCTAAAGCGTAAGCATCCTTTTCACATTAACCATCCCCCATCCTTGCTTCGTCCATGGTTCATGCAGATCCGTAGCGCTGTAATTAATTTTTCTTTTTACCTGCTCATTTGTAAGAAACGGATATTTTTGCAGAAGCAAAGCTGCCGCTCCCGAAACGACAGGAGTGGCCATCGATGTGCCGCTTTTTTTGATATATGCATTTTTATACCCACGATAAGTAGTCCTGCAGGCTACATTACAGGATATAATGTCTGTCCCCGGCGCTACAACATCCGGCTTTTTAACCGCATAAGGCGAAGGGCCTCTTCCCGAATAATCTTCACATAACGATCTCTTTCCGCTAAAGTACCCTCCTTCATGGCATCCCACCGTTATTACCTTTTTACTAGCCCCGAGCGGAGATATCGTCATCGGCTCCGGTCCCATGTTCCCCGCTGCGCATACTACTACAATTCCGCTGTCCCATGCCGCGTCAACGGTACGTAGCAGCTCATTCATTCTTTCTTTGTCATCAATATGACCTATTCCGATAGAAATATTTAGCACCCTTATTTTATACTTTTCTCTGTTCTCTAATACCCATTCTATTCCCTTTTTCATATTATCTATATTACCGTCACCATTTTCATCCAAAACCTTTCCGACAATCAGACGGCAATAGGGGGCGATTCCTTTATACATTCCACCAGAAGCTTTTCCGCTTCCTCCGATACAGCCGATGACATGAGTTCCGTGACCGCTGTCATCATAAGCGCTCTTTCCTCCATGAAGAAAATCATAAAAAGCGTCTACTCTTCCTTCGAGATCAGGATGATTTCCTACTCCCGTGTCGAGTACCGCTACTCTGATATCATTTATTTCACCATTTCTGCTGTTGTTGCAGGACGCTACAAGCTCATCCGTACAGCCCACTTGTTGTCTGACCCTAAACATAAAACGCTCCCGGCTTTTTAATTAATTTATGCCGAGAGTCGTTATTCGTTACTTTTTGTCAAACAATTGTTGTTACTTAATTATTTTTATTGCATTAATTATAAAATCCGTAAGCCGTAAAGCGTTCTGCAATGAATTGTACACAGGCTACACCATCTACCGTTACAAGATGAGATTCAACCTTTTCAAGTTGCCCATCCTCATCCAGACATACAACCCGAAGGCCATCTGCAGCAACTCCCATCGGTTTGGGAATTGTCACCGTCATCGCCTGCTTTCCCGTTTTGCTGATAGGGAGCATTGTCTTTGCATCATATAACATGACATCATAAACCTGCAAGCTTACGATCTTGCCTCCCTGCACCGACTTCTTGTAAGCGGCGCTTATTGTATCTCCTGCGCTCGTGTTATCGCTGATTTTTAATATATAATTTTTTTTAATTCCTGTAAGCTGTGCTTTAGTAACCGGCTTATCCGGTACAGTAGAGCTGTTCACCTCCACAGCCAGCCTACCTTCTTCTGATGTCTCTTCCTGACTGCCGGAAATATATTCAACAGCTTCCCTCGGATTGGATATCTTATAGCTCTTACCATATACCGTTACTTTCCCGGGAATCGTATTATCGTCAATATCCTCTTTCCGCATTACAATGAACTTAATCCTTAGCCGGCCTTGTGTATTATCCGTTGCTGCCTGTTCCACGCTGCAGACAAGGCCGCGAAATCCACCCATATCATAATCCAGAACAGTTCCTTTCACATCCTCAGATGTAACGCTGTCATCGACAATAGCGATATTCACACCTTTGAGTACAGCATCCCGCTCTTCTTCGTTTATTAACCTGGTAGCAGTCTTCTCATAAGAAACTTCCGGTATATCCGTGCCTAAGAATACGGCAGCCTCGCTTCCATCCGGTTTTATTGTACCGGTTATGTCATAAGCCTTTAAACCCATTTTCTCTACCGAAGCCGGAATCTTTATTGTACTGATAGGACATCCCGAAAAAGCCCTGTCTTTTATTTCTTCTAAATGGATACCGCCTAACACGCTTGTAAGATTACTGCATCCGGCAAAGGCATCTTCACCGATGGATAAACACGTATCAGGCAATGTAACAGACGTTATCTCTGTGTTTCCTTTAAATACTTCGGCACCGATCTGCTTTACTCCTTCCGGAACTTCAACTGTATCTCCTTCCCCTGCATAAGCAATCAAGATGCCGTCTCCTACAATCGTGAAAGGATTTCTCTTATCCGCCAGACATCCTTCCATCCACTCCGTTTTATCAAATGCCGAAGGTTCTATTGTCGTCACGGAACCGGGTATTGTGACGGAAGCCAGATTATCGCAATGATAAAATGCACCATAACCAATGGATTTTACTCCTTCCGGTATGTTAATGGAAGTGAGGCCGGTTCTTGCAAAAGAAAAATCACCGATATCCTCTATAGTCTCCGGCATAGAGTATTCTGTCAAATCTTCGTTGCCATAATACGCCTGCGCCGCAATTTTTTTGTTGTTTACAATCGTATACTTAGCAAAACCGTCAAGCATCTGTCCGTTCCCCATTACCTCGGAAGATACATTACTTTTTTGCTCCGTATCCTTCTCCTGCACATTACCTGATAGAACCTTGGAACGACTGTTGTCAATAAATACAACTGCACTACCACCCACTATTCTGCTCTGTCCAAGCATGGAGCCTGTGTTTGCCTCCACATTGGCCGAACCGCTTCCGTTATTCTGTTTATTATCCCCACCATCGTTCTCTTCGACGTTCTGCTCCACATCCTGATATTCGCTTTGCGCCACTTGGGATTTGTCGCGCTTAGCATCATACTCAGCCGCATAAGAACCCTTTTCTGCTATAATTGTAAGCCTCGGGCATCCGTCAAAAGCTGTCTCGTGTATCGAGGATACGGATACCGGTATATCGATACTGCCAAGGTTGATGCAGTCCGCAAACGCTTTAAGCCCGATAGTAGACACAGAATATGAAAACATAACCTTTTCCAGATTCTGGCAATTCGAAAAGGCGTAATCAGGTATTTTCTTAACATTACTTCCTATTTGCACCTTTTTGAGCTTCATACAGCCCCAAAAGGCACTATTCTTTATCTCCTTCACGGTAGAAGGCATCTTATAAGTGTCTTGCGCATATCCCGGAATCATAGTATATACGATGCTTTTGTCTTTGCTGTAAATTACGCCGGAATCATAGGCAAGTTCTTGATTATCTTTACTCAGCTTAATTTCACTTAGAGACGTACAATTAGCGAATATTCCGCTGCCGAGAGTTTTTAGGTTTTTCCCTAAGGTTACGGATTTCAAGCTACTGCATTCGCTGAAAGCGCCGTTTCCAATCTCCTTAACGGTATCCGGTATAACCGCTTTTTCAAGCGCACTGCATCCGCTAAAGGCATTATAATCAATGCTTTCCACATATCCCGGAATCTCCACCTTTACAAGCTCCGTATGCCCCGAAAAAGCTTCCTTGCCGATATGCTTTACCGATACGGGGATAGACACTGTGCTCGCCGTGCCCGTATACTTCACCAAGGTGTTCCCTTTCATCTGAAAGTCGGAAGCAGACGCTGATTCCGCTTCCACATAGGACAAGGGAAGCCGGAGTGTTGCTGCCGCAAAACAAAGCAATACCCCTAAAAGAATCTTATTTTTTGTATTCATAGCCCCCCCTGCAATTAAGCCGTTCTTACCTTTGATGGTGCTTTATCCTTCTTCGCAAATAAAATAACGGATATACATGCGAGTCCTATCGCCAAAAACCACTTCGGATGAATCGGATCGCCGGTCTTCGGTGTCGCATCGATCAATCCTTCCGTAAGGTTCGCTTTATCTACGTAAATCGTATACGGCGAGAAATGTGTTGCCGTAAACTGAATACAAGGTACTCCGTCAATCGTCGTGAACCTCGCACTTAAATCTTCCAATTGTCCGTTTAATACACTGGCTGCTTTATTATTGCCGGCATATTGAATAAGTTCATCGGGTAAAGGTAGCGTAATATCTACGGTAATTCCGCTGATATCCGTTATCTTCGTCTGTCCCGTGGAATCGTATAAGCTGATATCCATCGGTAGATATGCAATATTGCTCAAATCGCCGTACTTTGCCTCCAAGGCCGCTATAACAGCCGCCGTTGCCTGCGCATCTTCGGTTATCTTGATTACGTAATTATCCGAAGATCCATTTACGTTTGCCGATGCCAAATCGGTATTGGATATTCCGCCTTTGGATACATCCACACTCGTAGTCGAATTGCGGAGCGTATTTCTCGAATTACCCGTTACGCTGGAAGAAGAGCTTCCTGATTTTAGATTTGCCGTAATATCCACATTATTTGCAGGCATTGTAAAGGATGTAGAAATAGCATTAGCATTTACAAAGCCGACTCCGGGGGAAGAACTCGTCCATTTATCGAATACTTTACCATCCGCTGTCGCATATGCATTAATATTAACAATCGTACCCGGCGCATAATCTCCGCTTCCGCTTCCGCCGTTAACAGTCACCTTATATTTCGTACTATTGCCGGAAACCGAATTGCCGCTGCTGCTTGAACTACTGCTTCCGCTGTTTCCGCTACTTCCATTGTTTCCGTTGTTTCCGTTATTTCCGTTATTACCGTTGTCTCCGTTATTACCGCTATTTCCTCCATTACCTGCGGTGAACATTGCAACTACGTCTAAATCTTTGGTCACGTTCTGCCAAGCGGTTGCCGGGAACCAGCCGGTAAAAGTATAGCCCGCTTTAGTAGGATGTGCCGGTTCTATAGCGCTTTCTCCGGCTGCCACCTGCTGAGGCTTTCCGATCATCGATGTCATTGCCGTATCGGCCCAGAATGTTACCGTATACTTATTCGCTTCTTTCTTTTCGTAAGTAGCATAGATATCCACGTCCGCCGAAATATTGGTATATGCTCTGTCCCATCCGGTAAAGGTCATTCCGTCCACTACCATCTTATCCGCCGAAGGTGGCACGGCATCCTTTCCCGCGACTACCTGCTGCGTATAATCATTCATCAACGTCTTATTGTAATCAAAGAATCTTACAGTATAAGTTACCGCATCCGCTTTTGTATACATAGCGCTGATTTCTATATCTCTCGATACAGCTTTGTATGCCTCCGGCGGAAACCATTGTGAAAAATTATATCCTTCATGTACCGGTGGCGTAGGAAGCACTGCATCCTCTCCTTGGATTACCTGCTGCTGTTCAATAAGTGTCGGATTCAAAGGGTCAATCGCATCGAAGAAATATACCGTATATCTCGCTTTTAAATCACTTGACTCCTCCGTATTAATATAAGAATACTTGTCCGCATAGGTAGCGGCAGGTGAGGAATTCAGACAAATAAAGGTAACTTTGCTATGATCCGTATCATCAAAAAGCGGCTGATTCGCGCTGTCGTTCCATGGCTGGGTATCATTGCCTTCCGTTCCTGCCGTATATGAGAAGGCATTGGGTTCTATATAGGTTACTGTTGATGGAATTTTAACGCTGTATACGTTGCTGTTCCAAAAAGCTCCTGCGGATATATTTGTAGCCCCTGCCGGAAGAATCACGCTGCCCAAACGGTTATCTCTCGCCGCCTGGGAAGGGTTGTCCGGGTCTTGTTCGTAATCCGCAAAGCATCTTTCCGGAATAGTCTTTACCGTAGTTTGCGATAAATCTATCGCCCCGATACCGTCACAGTTCATAAACGCTTCTTTTTCAATGCTGGTAATTCCTGATAGTTCACCCGGCCCGACCGTTGTGCTTCCTACTTTTACACCTCTTGTCTCGAGGCATTCTATTATCTTCGTATTCACTCCGTTTGTCTTTCCGAAGATAATCGCATTGCTGCTGGATAAGTAATCGCTGCTCGGAATCGATACGTCCGTCAACAGAGCACAGGATTTAAAAGGTCTGATTCCCATAGTAGTCACGCTGGGCCCTATGGATACCGAAGTTAAAGCATCACAGTTGTCAAACGCGTAATTTCCAATGGTCGTTCCTCCGTTCATGTTGAAGGTCTGCAGATTATTCAGGTTGGAGAAAGCATATGGCTCTACCGTATCCACGCTCATTAAGGTAAGAGACTTCACATTATCGTTCTTTTCCGTTCCTGTCACTGCCACATTATTAGTGTCAACTCCCGAAAAAATTCCCGTCTTAATAGCCGTCACTCCGCTGGGAACGACCATATTGTAAACAGCGTCAACAATAGCCATCTGTTCACTGGTAGGCTGAGAGGACGAACCTGCTACTTTATCCCAATTATTATATGCGGTCAAGGCATTCTTAGCAGCTGTCTTTCTGTCGTCCGTTAAATAAGGGAACATATCCACCTTACCGCTACCATCCGGTTTTTCATAGCCGTTCGTCAAATCCGTCATGGTCGGATATGCAATCAGTTCCGGCATACCCTTTACAAAGTTATACTGTACAGTCAGATTGGTCGGCCAGCCGCTGAAATAAGTAATATAAGTATCCGGCTGAGTGGAAACATTGATTTTATTCGATGCCTTCATGGCATATATATAGGGCTTGGTATTCTCTCCCGAATCATTCACAATATCGCCCGAGAAACTCAAATACGGCGTCGCGCTTAAAAATGTATTGTCACCGCAGAAGCCGTTCGCTTTTCCGGGATCGCCGGAGAGATGCGCCGGCGCGGTCTCTCTAATCGTCTGCGTCGCAAATGCCCCGTCTTCAATCATCTGAATATTCTTTGCATTTGTGAAAATTACATCCTTTAAGTTATGGCAGCCTCTGAATGCACCTTTATAAATATTCAATACGGAGCCCGGGATAGTAACTTTCTGAATCCAGCAATTGTCGCTGAAGCTTCCGTCCTGAATAGCCGTAATCCCGTAAGGTCCGATTTGCTCCGGCATAGTAATGCTTGGAACCTTTTTGTTGGATTCTATTGCAAAAACAATCAATTCTCCGAATTTGTTAACTGCATAAATAACGTCCGTATTAAGCCCGTTAATATCTTTTTCCACCTCAACAATCTCGTATTTATCCTCATTAAGATATTTGAAGGCTATATGGTTATTATTGGCAATTATATGTGCGGCACTCTTTGTCTGTTTATTTGTTCCGCTCACATATCCGGGAGCCTCGAAATAAAAAGTCTTCCCTACTTCGTTAATAAAATCGGCAAAGCTATAAATACCCGTATCTTCGACAAACTTCAGCGTTTCGCTGTAAGTCGTAATGCGCTTAAGGCTTGTGCATCCTTGTACCGTCGACATATGGAACTCGTTTAAGTTCTTTGAGTCCCATTCGCCTGTAAATTTTTCCGGTAAAACCAGTTCTTGTAACGAAGAGCAATTCTGGAATGCCTTATACCCGATTGCTCTTAAATTCGATGCCAGCGAATTATCGGAAGGAATCAGGTTAATCGTAGTCATGCTGTTGCAGTTTTCAAAGCAGGAATCCCCGATAGCTTGCGTGGTTGTAGGCACATCGAAGCTCTGAAGCTTTCCGCAGTTATAAAACGCATGGTCACCGAACATCGTAATATTGGATTCCAAAGGCATAATGACATTATTAAGACTTCCGCAATTAGCAAACGCATAGCTTTCAATAGTATTTAAACCGTTGCCGAACGTAATACTTTTGATATTATTACAATTATAAAAAGCATATTTCCCCACACCGAGCAAGTCTTTGCCAACGGTAAGATCCACAATGTTCGATGCAGTTAAATCCGTTCCGCCAAAAACACTGTTGGCCGCACTGCTCTCGGGTCCAAGCTTCCATTCGGAAGAAGCAGCATCCCATTTCACGGTCTGATTGCCTATGTACTTTACTATTGCACCCCGGATTCTCGCATGTTCGGCATCAACTTCTATATAACTGCTACCGCTTTTGTAATACAGCTGTACATCTGATCCATCCACTTCATTATGCCAGATGGTATACGTCTCATAATAGCAAGGCTTGTAAGAATCGATTACTTTTACCGTATATGGAGTCTCTACAGTTGTTTTAGTGCCATCCGAATTGGTAATTTCTTCTGTTTTATATTTTGTTTCTTCTTTCCAAATAGCATAAAACAGCGGACTTCCGTCCTTGCCGGCTGCCGCATATCCCTTGGACGTACCCTCAGTATCCGAATACTTTACATACGCATCTATTTCATTAGGAATCGTAAGCTTGCCGCCCGGCAAAGTCTGTTCCTTATTATATCCTAAAATAACCGCATATTTGTCGCTGCCCGTTCCTACATAAGCAAACTGGAAATTACTGTCACCCGTCTGGTATATCTTTTCCCCTGTTGCAATTGATGGAATAATCGTAGTTCCTGAAACAATCCAGCTTCCCATATCAGCCGCCTTTGTAGGCTGCACCGGAATCGCCGTCACGATTATCGCCGAAACCATGAACAGACAGCCTAACGTCTTTCTGAGTTGCCTCCGCAATCTCCAGTTCTTCTTTTTCGTATCTTTACCCTTAGCCATCGCTACTCTCCTCCGCCGTAAAACGATTTTTATTGAATTCTCTTGGCAACCACCGCGAACCTTCCGTCCGTCTGTGAATTGTCACAGGTCGACAGCGTTAATAATTCATCGCCGTACTCAACCGTTACTCCGGTATCGTACAGAGACATTTCCGCCATCTCTTTCATATAAGAATTGAATTCTTCCTCTGAATTCGCATTTATAAATTGATAATACTTAAAAGCGATTTCATTCTCTTTTAATACCTTTGCCCGGAACACATACATTACCTGATAGGTTCCCTTTTCGTATATCGTATCAAATTGAATCACGCTATGTTCCTTGTAGTAAGACTCTTTCGCATACTTTTCCAAATCCCCGAACATCTTGCCGGATTTCATATGGTGTCCGTACAAAATCAGGTTTTGGGAACGCGGATATGCCTTACACTGGTAATCCATAAAAATACTGCCGTTCTTATCATACTCCTGATTAAAATTGTAAGTAAGATAATATTCGTTATTGGATGTCTGCATAACAGGATAATCTATTATTGTATCGTCAATTTTCAGCCATCCTATTAGCTTTTTATTCTTATTATACAAAGTTTTATATTCGCTAAGTATATCGGGCAATTCGATTTCTTCCTGTTCTCCGCGAACTACAATTACTTTTTCTTCAGGATTTGACAAAGCCTGACTATTTTTCAATTTCGAAAGCTCCGCATAATTGGCGCTTGTTCTTTCTGCATAAAAATAATATACAAAAAAATATCCGAAGCACACAACTGCACATAACGAGCAAAATAGCACAGTAAGCCGTCTACGCCTCTCAGCTGTTTTTAGCTGCGCTTCGATTTCTCTGCGCATATCCTCGTCAAAGTCCTCCAACGACAGTTTGCGTCCGCCTTTAATTGCTTTGTGACTCTTTTTTCTGTTTTTCTTCCCCTTTCCGTTATTTTCCTGTCTCTTATAACGTTCAACCAATTCATATATTTCATCGTCGAAGTCATTGCCGACCACTGTTTCAAAACGATATGCTCCGCCTTGCATCTGTTCATATAGGCTTAACACATCCTTAGGATTCTTCATATCTATCTTCGACTTGATGATATCTATTTTCTTTTTATCTCTTAATGCAGCTTCATAATCTGCTTTCGTACGGAATTGCCTGCCCGAAACTGTCTGCTTTTCCGCTGCCATGTGTATAGTATCTCCTTTATCTTATTTATACATTTTATACATCGTGCCACATATGTCCTAAATTATAAAACAGCATATATATTACTATATTACTAATACCTTGCAATTAATTCAAGTATTTTGTCGATTTATTGTGTTAATTATTTAAAAAATTTCTATATTTCTTTTCTATTATTTAGGAAACAAAACCAAGCTGTCTATCATAGTATAAACCATAAATAAAAAAAACTTTGGAGGCAAGATTATGAGTGATTTAACAGCAACAGGATGTGGCTGTGGCGGTGGAGTGAGCGATAGTAACACCGGATGTAGTTCTTTACTTTGGATAATTCTTTTGCTCTGTGTCTGCGGAAACAACAGTAGCGGTTGCGGAAATAACGGTATCCTTGGTGGAAGCTCCGGCGGTTGCGAAAGTATCATCTTCATTCTGCTTATTCTTAGCTGCTGCGGAAATTCTTTCTGCTAAAGCCCATACGAAATCATGAAAAGTAAACTTATCTGGCTTTTCTGATTTTAATTACACATTTTGAAAATAGGCTCGCATGGGCCTATTTTCTCTTGCCCTGCACTGCTTCTTTTTACCGCAAGGCAGGAAGGTGCACAAGGACACGCATATTTTTATTTTTATATACATAAGATTTTATAATAGCGAAGGGGTAAGGGATTTCTATGGATGAAAAAGAACAAGATAAAATAACAGCCTTTGATGTCTTATTTACTAATAATCATATCCAAATACTAAAAATAATTATCCCTTATTTTGACAGCCAAATGCAAAAACAATTATCTATTTATGTCAAATTCCTTGAGCTTCAATATACTATTTCCTACTATCAGTCACGTTCTTACGAGCTACGCAGCTGTGCCATAAAAAAAGAAGAATTTAATATCAACAAAATCTGTTCCGAGATTCTTCCCTATTGTACAAAGGAAGAAAAGCAGAAGGTAGAACAAATTATGGGGATGTTCCGCTCCATAGATATGTATAAGGAAATGAGCAAGACCTTTGAATTAATGAAAGAACTTTTCCCGGAGGGATTCGAAGAAGGCTTTGGAAATGATTTCTCATTTGGAGCGTTTTCGGATGCAGCTTCAGATGCTTCCGGAGCTTCCGAGAAAAATCACACGAATATGAATATGACCGACCTGCTCATGAATATGCTTTCTCCTGAGCAGAAGGCTATGTTTGAAATGTTTGGAGGTAATAATTATGAATCAGGGAGAATGGATGAATGATCCCCTCGTTGCAGGTATCGACAGAAATAAACTTCAATTTTTACAAACACTGGTGTTTGAAAGCCGGAATCTTTCCCGGGAACAGATGATTCCCTTTCTTTTGAATGTATCACAAAAGGGAAAGATGAATAATATTTCATTTGACGATAATGAAATTACTGCCATAGCTGCCGCTCTTCGCAAATACTCTTCTCCTGAGGAGGCCGAAAAAATCAATAAACTGATGGCTCTAAAGAGAAAACGTTAAAAACAGCGTATGCAGGTCTTCTTACTTGCATACGCTGTTTCACCTATAGCTATTATTTAACTACTATATTGACAATCTTTCCCGGAACATAAATTTCCTTTATGATTTCTCCAGCAAGCTTCGAACCGAGCGCTTCCTTTCCTGCCCAAACTGCATCTTCTTTTGAAATATCCACCGGTACTTTTATAACAATCTTAGTCTTACCATTTATTTGAACGGCAATTTCCTTTTCCTCATCAGCCATTGCGCTTTCATCCGCTATAGGCCATACCGCATGGAAAACAGAATCCGTTTCACCGAGCTGTCTCCACAGCTCTTCTCCGACGTGAGGAGCAAAGGGGGCGAGCAGAATAACTGCTGTTTTCAGCGTGTCCTTATCGATTCCTCCGCTTTTGGCCATCTCGATCATCTTGTTGTTATATTCCATGAAGCCGGATATTACCGTATTCAGGCTGAAGTTCTCCAAACGCTGTGAGATATCGGCAATCATCTTGTTGCGAACTTTCAGCATTTCCTTCGTCGCTTCCACATTCTTATCTTTATTTTCCGTTACAAGATTCCAGAAACGCGTAATAAAGCGGTAAACTCCTTCAATTCCTCTGTCGTCCCATTCCGAATCCAGTTCGGGCGGTCCCACAAAAAGTTCATAGAGCCTTAAGGAATCGCATCCATAATCGCTTACCAAATCATCCGGCGAAACTACATTTCCCTTTGATTTGCTCATCTTAATGCCGTTCTTGCCTGTAATCATACCCTGATTAAATAGCTTTATAAAGGGTTCGTCGAAATCGATCAAGCCGATATCGTATAAAAATTTCGTATAAAATCTGGAATAGAGTAAATGAAGAACCGCATGCTCCACTCCGCCTATATACATGTCTACCGGCAGATATTTATCGGCCTTATCCCTGCTTACCAGTTCCTTATCGTTTTTGCTGTCCACATAGCGCAAGAAGTACCATGAAGAACCTGCCCATTGAGGCATCGTATTCGTTTCCCTCTTGGAAGGAGCACCGCACACAGGGCATGTGGTATTTACCCAATCTTCAATACCCGCTAACGGAGACTCACCCGTTCCTGTAGGCTGGTAGGATTCCACATCGGGTAATAATAAAGGCAATTGCTCTTCCGGCACCGGTACACAACCGCATTTCGGGCAATGTACTATCGGAATAGGTTCTCCCCAATAGCGCTGACGCGAGAATACCCAGTCACGAAGCTTATAATTCGTCGTCTTTCGGCCAAATCCCAGCTTCTCGATGATAGCAGGGGCCTCTTTCTTAAGGACAGAGGATTCCATACCGTTCCAATCACCGGAATTAATCATCGTTCCCGACGCTTCCGTGTATGCTTCTGTCATATTCTCTATTTCTTTTCCGTCTTTTGCAATGACCTGAATAATCGGAATATTGAATTTGGTAGCGAATTCAAAGTCACGGCTGTCATGAGCAGGTACGCACATAATAGCGCCCGTTCCGTAATCTGCGAGTACATAATCCGACAACCAAATCGGCACCTTCGCGCCATTTAAAGGATTCACGGCATAAGATCCCGTAAACACACCTGTCTTTTCTTTATCCTGTAATCTATCCACATTGGATTTATTTGCCGCATCCTGAATATATTTTTCTACGGCAGCTTTCGTCTCCGGTGTTGCGAGTCCTGCTGCCAGCTTGTGCTCCGGCGCAAGCACCATGAATGTCGCTCCATAAAGAGTATCGGGCCTCGTCGTATAAACGGTAATCGCTTCTTCTCTTCCATCCACTTTAAAGTCGACCTCCGCACCGTAAGAACGTCCTATCCATTCGCTCTGCATCTTCTTAACTTTTTCCGGCCAATCCAGTTTATCGAGGTCTTCCAAAAGGCGGTCAGCATATTTCGTAATCCGCAGCATCCACTGATTCAAATTCTTCTTCGTCACTTCTGCGCCGCAGCGTTCACATTGTCCGTTCACCACTTCCTCATTCGCAAGTCCGGTTTTACAGGAAGGGCACCAATTAATCGGCATCTCTTTCTGATATGCCAGGCCTTCCTTGAACATCTTAACGAATATCCACTGCGTCCATTTATAAAAATCAGGGTCTGTGGTATTGACTTCCATATCCCAATCATAGAGTGCCGCAATCTGATTAATCTGCTTCTTAATGTTATCTATATTCTGCTGCGTGGATTTCGCAGGATGCACACCCATCTTAATCGCATAGTTTTCTGCCGGAAGTCCGAATGCATCCCACCCCATCGGATGGATGATATAGTGTCCGCCGTTGAGCATTTTATAACGGCTCCATACATCGGAGATTACATAACCTCTCCAGTGCCCCACGTGAAGTCCGTTTCCCGACGGATATGGAAACATATCCAGACAATAATATTTCGTTTTCTTTCCATCGTTGACATTTACGGGATTCTTTTCCCATTCCTTGCGCCATTTTTCTTCAATCTCTCTGTGGTTATACGGTTGTGCCATCTTATCTTCCTCACATTTTTTTCAAAATTTTACGTGAAATAACGCAAAACATATTATTATTACTTTATTTTATAAAACACCGATAATTCTATACTTTTTCATTAGCGATGTCAAGGTTTCACACCTTGTTTTCTCTTTTAATTTAAATAACATAGCACAACAAAACAGGATGTCTTGTGCCCCCACACATTACGACATCCTGTTTCATACCTTCTTCTAAAAAAGCGCTTATTGCACAATATCTGTTTTTATCATTCTTCGCTGCCCTCTGCGACCTTGGCCGCTCTCGCCGCTACTTCCTTCTCCTGAACATCGCTGGGCGCCTGCTCATATCTTGCGAATTCGTAAGAAAATGTGCCTCTGCCGCCCGTCATAGAACGAAGATCCGTACAATATCCAAAAAGTCCGGTCATCGGAATATCCGCTTCAATCACCTGCTTGCCTCCCACCGGATTCATTCCCAGCACGCGTCCTCTTCGTTTATTTAAGTCTCCCATAACATCGCCGGTATAAGCATCCGGAACCGTTACTTTCAGAGAAGCGATCGGCTCCAACAGGATAGGGCCTGCATCCATAAAGCCCTTCTTGAAGGCCTGAATGGTCGCCATCTTAAATGCCATTTCCGAAGAGTCTACCGGATGATAAGAACCATCATACAAAACTCCTTTTACGCCGACTACCGGATATGCCGCAAGCGGTCCTTTTAATACAGATTCCTGCAATCCCTTTTCTACGGCCGGGAAAAAGTTCTTCGGTACCGCGCCTCCCACAACTTCCTGCTCAAACTCATAAGGTTTGCTTAAATCTCCCGAAGGTGAGAATCTCATTTTAACGTGACCGTACTGTCCGTGTCCGCCGGACTGCTTTTTATATTTATATTCCACATCGGAAGTCTTCTTAATCGTCTCCCGGAAAGCCACTTTCGGCTGTGTCAGTTCCACTTCCACCTTGTATTCATTCTTCAGCCTGCTTACAATCACTTCCAAGTGCAGATCACCCATACCGTAAAGCAGGGTTTGTCTATTTTCCGCATCATTCACTACCTTAATCGTCTGATCTTCATGCATCATTTTCTGCAAGCTCTGGGATATCTTATCGATATCGCCTTTATTCTTCGCGCGATATCTCATATAGGTATACGGAGTAGAAATCTCTGCTTTCCCGTACATAATGGTCGTAGCTTTTGTTGAAAGCGTATTTCCCGTTCTCGCAGCTGTCAGTTTGGCAATCGCTCCTATATCTCCTGCGTGAAGTTCGCTGACCTCCAAAGGCTTGCTCCCCTGCAGAACATAGAGTTTGCCGATTTTTTCCTCTACATCCTTATCGCAGTTATATATAAGGTCATCTGTCTTAAAAACGCCGGAGCATATTTTTACCAGAGAGTATTTTCCAATAAACGGATCTACGATAGTTTTAAATATGTATGCGGATTTCGCCTTCGAAAAGTCATAATTTGCCTGAAAAATCTCATTGGTCTTTAAGTTTATTCCGGCAATCTCTTTATTTTCCGGACTGGGCATATATTTAACGATATCGTCTAACAGCGTATATATTCCTTGGCACAAAAGGCTGGAGCCCATTGTCATGGGTACTATCGTACCATCGATGACGTTCGTCCGAAGAGCCGCTCTTATTTCCGCTTCCGAGAAAGTCTCTCCTCCAAAATATCTTTCCATAAACTCTTCGCTCGTCTCGGCTACCGCTTCTAACAAAGTATCTCTGTAAAGCTGGAGATTCGCCTTGCTGTATTCCGGCACTTCGCATTCCACAACATCTTTTCCCTGCCATCTATATCCGGTTTCAGTAATAACGTTAACATATCCTACGAACTTTTCATTTTCACGGATAGGCAGATGGAACGGTGCCATCTTCTTTCCGTAAGTCTCCGTCATATCCTCCACAACCTGACGGAAAGATGCATTATCCACATCCATATCCGTTACAAAAACAAAACGCGGTAATTTATATTTATCGCACAGCTCCCATGCTTTTTCAGTTCCTACTTCCACGCCGGCCTTGCCCGATACTACGATGATTGCCGCATCCGCAGCGCTGACCGCTTCCTCTACTTCACCTACAAAATCAAAAAAACCCGGTGTATCCAATATATTTATCTTAATTCCATCCCATTCAATCGGTACTACCGATGCGGATATGGATATTTGTCTTTTCTGTTCTTCTTTTCCGAAATCGCTTACCGTATTACCGTCGGCTACCTTCCCCATTCTCGAGGTGATACCGGATAAATATGCCATTGCTTCAACCAGACTTGTCTTGCCGCTTCCACCATGTCCGAGCAATACTACATTTCTAATCTTGTCAGTTGTGTAAACATTCATATAAATTCCTCCAATTTTCGCAGTTTTTGGGCATTATTCCCAGGCCGTAATTCGAGTTATCCTCTGCCCTTTCACCCCATGTGTATATTTTACTAAAATAAGATGAATATTACAAGTGAGTTTAAACATTTTGCACATGTTTTTTATTTACTTGAATATTGATTAGAAATTATGCACCGATATATCTTATCGCCTCGTTGACTTTCGCACGTTGAAGTGTTATATTATTAATGTGAATTATCATATAAAGGTACATCAAAAAAGAAAGAGGTATGAACGATGATTATAGTAATGAAACCAAATGCCACTCAAAAAAGTATCGAGTCGGTCGTTTCTTATATTGAAAATAACGGTTTGCAAACTCATCTCTCAAAGGGGGAAGAAGTTACCATTATAGGTATCGTGGGCGATAAAGCAAAATTGCCTGCCGAGAATCTGATTAGTTTCAAGGATGTCGACCATATCGTACCTGTTACGGAAAGCTACAAGCTCTCCAACAAGAAATTCCATCCGGAACCTACTACCGTAAAGGTCGGCAACACATATATCGGTCCGGATAACATGACGATTATGGCCGGACCCTGCGCCGTAGAAACAGAAGAACAGCTTATGTGCATCGCCCGAGCGGTAAAGGAATCCGGCGCTACTATCCTGCGTGGCGGCGCTTACAAGCCGCGAACCTCTCCTTATTCCTTTCAAGGATTGGAAGAAGAAGGATTGCGGTATATGCAGACAGCCAAAAAAGAGACCGGTCTATCAACCATTTGCGAAGTTGTAAGCAACGAAGCTATTGAGGCCGCCGTTAAATATGTGGATATGATCCAAATCGGCGCCAGGAATATGCAGAATTTTATTTTGCTAAAGGAAGCAGGACGCTCCGGCCTTCCCGTCCTCTTAAAGAGAGGTCTATGCGCCACAATAGACGAGTGGCTCAACGCCGCAGAATATATCATTGCCGAAGGAAATCCCAATGTGGTATTATGCGAAAGAGGTATTCGGACTTTTGAAACCTCTACGAGAAATACCTTGGACTTAAGTGCGATTCCTGTTTTAAAGGAAAAAACACACCTTCCGGTCATTGCGGACCCGTCGCATTCCACAGGAGCTTACAAATACGTGCCCCCCATGGCAAAAGCAGCAATTGCCTGCGGTGCGGACGGCTTGATGATAGAAGTCCACAACAATCCTTCCTGTGCACTTTCGGACGGACCGCAGTCCTTGACCTTCAAGAGATTCGATAAGCTGACAAGAGAGCTTAAACCTCTTTGCGAGCTGATGGGACGACAATTTACGGAGATAAATCTATGAAACATCTGACTCTGGGTTTTATCGGTCTGGGACTCATAGGCGGTTCTATCGCAAAAGCACTACGAGCTGCCGATCCTAAAACGACAATAATTGCTTACGACATCAATAAAGACTCACTATCCCTGGCAAAAGAAGAAGGCATTGCCGATACGATTACATTATCTATCGATGCCTCTTTTGCGACCTGCGATTATATTTTTTTATGCGCTCCCGTTTCCGAAAATGACGAAAATCTGAAAATTCTAAAAAAATTTCTCTCCTCTTCCTGTATTCTTACGGATGTAGGGAGTGTAAAAAGCGGTATTCACCGCCATATAGACGAGCTGGGACTCTCCGGACAGTTTATCGGCGGACATCCCATGGCGGGCAGTGAGCGATTCGGATACGTCAATTCCAAAGCGATTCTCCTGGAAAACGCTTATTATATCCTGACTCCGTCAGATTCCGTTCCTGCGGAAAAGGTGGTCCACTTTAGAGAACTCGTTTCCTCAATGGGGGCTATTCCCCTCGTTTTAGATGCAGAACTGCATGATTATGTAACGGCTGCAATTAGTCATCTTCCGCATATTACCGCATCTTCCTTAGTCAACCTCGTCAAAGATTCCGACTCGAAAGACGGAATTATGAAGATGATTGCTGCCGGCGGCTTCAAGGATATTACGAGAATCGCATCCTCATCTCCGGAAATGTGGCAGCAAATCTGCCTGACCAATACGGAAAATATCGCGTCTCTTCTGGATACATATATAGAGGCACTTACATTGATAAAAGAAAAACTCCGGGAGAAGGATTCGCAATTTCTATATCGTTTCTTCGACGAAGCCCGAATTTACCGTGATTCTTTTATCGAGACTTCCAGCGGTCCGATCAAAAAGTCCTATTCCATCACTATCGATATTGTCGATGAAACAGGAGCTCTCGCTTCTATTGCAACCATGCTGGCGCTCAATAATATAAGCATTAAGAATATAGGAATCGTACACAACAGAGAATTGGAGGAGGGTGCCCTCCGCATAGAGTTCTATGAAGAAGCAGCTATTAAAACCGCCGGAGAAATATTGAAAAGCCGAGGTTATACAATCCATGAAAAAAAATAAGGGGGCCACGTATGAAGCATCACAAGATAAAAGGATTAAAAGGAGAACTTACGGTGCCCGGCGATAAATCCATATCACACCGGGCGGTGATGTTCGGTTCCCTCGCCTTGGGGACTACGGAAATCACGAATTTTCTACAGGGAGCGGATTGTCTTTCTACGATCGATTGCTTCCGCCGTCTCGGCATAGATATTGAAAATGAAGCCGACACGATTATTATACACGGACGGGGGCTTGATGGACTGGCAGCTCCCTCCTCCATATTGGATGCCGGAAACAGCGGCACCACTACCCGCCTTATCTCCGGCATTCTCGCCGCACAGCCTTTCGAAAGCATTCTCACCGGCGACGAATCCATACAAAAGCGTCCGATGAAGCGCATTATGGAACCGCTGTCTATGATGGGAGCCGATATTTTAAGCCTGAGGGGAAATGATTGCGCCCCCCTACGCATTACGGGCAAAAAACTGCATGGAATCCATTATTATTCCAAAATAGCATCTGCTCAAGTCAAGTCTGCCATCCTTCTTGCCGGACTTTATGCTGACAGCGTCACGAAAGTAACGGAACCGACAATAAGCAGAAATCATTCGGAAATCATGCTTCGTACTTTTGGGGCAAATGTACGGACAGAGGGAACTACTGCTGTTATCGAGCCGCGGCCCGCTCTGAAAGGCGCAAAAATCCAAATTCCCGGCGACATCTCTTCTGCTGCCTACTTTATTGCTGCCGGACTCATCGTACCCGGCTCCGATATTCTCATAAAAAATGTAGGAATCAATCCAACCCGTGACGGAATCATAAAAGTGGCAAAAGCCATGGGCGGCAATATCACACTCTTAAACGAAAGCCATGCAGGGGAACCGACTGCAGACCTACATGTTACTTACAGCGAATTGCACGGAATAACGATAGAAGGAGATATTATTCCGACATTAATCGATGAAATCCCCATCATCGCTATTATGGCGGCAACCGCAAAGGGTACCACCGTCATCAAGGATGCCTTTGAACTCAAAGTAAAGGAGTCCAACCGCATAGATGCCACGGTGCAGAACCTATCCTCCATGGGATGCAAAGTAACCGGAACCGATGACGGAATGATTATCCGCGGCGGCGGCAACCTAACAGGCAGCGTTATCGACCCTCATGCAGATCATCGCATTGCGATGAGTTTTGCCGTTGCATCGCTTATTGCCCAGGGCGAAAACGAGATATTAAACAGCGATTGTGTATCCATCAGTTATCCTTCTTTTTATTCCGATCTGCAGAGACTCTATATTTAGTTTTATAAAGTATTCATCCTTTGGTCAGCTTTACCATTATTTGACATTTTTCATGTGCAATCTGCTTATTTTACATAGGTAGATTGTATTTTTGTATAAACGATGCTACAATCATGATAATAATAGGTGTAGAACAACTTGATCATGCTTTTAGAACAGGGGGTACTACAAAAATGATACTTACAACTAAAGCCAATAACGAAAGGAAGAACAAGACAAAAACAAAACAACCTAAGCAACTAAAAGTAACAACACAGCGGGAAAGAAAAAAAAGAAAGAGAGCTTTTTTTCTTTCCATAAGAACCAAAATCACTTCCGTCCTCGTTTTTTTTATTCTTTTATCGGTTTTAATCAACTATATTTATCTCAGCAATCTTTCAAAGGATACTTTAACGAGTTATACGGAAGCGACCTTATTGGAAATCGTGGAAGCACAGAACAATTATATTGAACAATCTATTGAGAAATATAATTCCACACTCACTTATTTGGATGGCTCGGAAAACTTCTATGTATACAACACTAATCATGGCAACAGATATTCCAAAGAAGTACATGCTGCTCTCAATAAGTACCTCATTCAGAATCCTACTCATGAAAGTATTAACTTCGTCGACGCGGAGACATTATCGCTTCTAGGAAGCACCGATACCAACAAGGAAGGGACTGACTATTCCAATGAGGAATTTATCAACTACATAATGGAAAACCATAAGCCTGCTCAAAGCAATGTCTTTATTGACGATGTTACAGGGGAGCCTCTTATCTCCATAGGTGTTCCGCAATCCAGCCATATAGACGAGAATACCTTGTCCGGGGTGATGTTTACCAACGTAAAGGTATCCCTTCTTTCGGATACCTTATCCGATATAAGAGTCTTTAATTCCGATACCAGTTATGCTTACTTGCTTGATACCAACGGAACTTACATATATCACCCTAACAAAGAGCTTATCGGCACACGGGCGGATTCGTCCTTAATCGACCAGTTAGTGTTCGGAATCCAAGCGGGGAATATACCTGAAGCTACGGTTGTTACCGATTCCGAAACGGGTCAGTACATCGCTTACAAGATTTCAAATCTCAATCACTGGATTCTCTGTATCGCCGTTCAGCAGGACTCTGTGCTTGCTCCGATTGATGAGATGCGTCATAGTTCGGTAAATATCAGTATTATCATTGTCATAATCATGTCGATACTAGGATATATATTTGCCACCACTATTACGACTCCCATTAAAGTCATCACAAAAATTGTCCGTAAAACTGCCGATTTGGATATTTCGCAGGATGATTCTTACCACTATCTTTTAAAAAGAAAAGATGAAACAGGCTCTATGGGGCGCGCCGTATCTAAAATGCGCCAGGCTTTTAGCAGCATGATGCACGATATATCTTCAACCTCAGACGTTATCAATATGAATTCATCAAGATTGCTTGAGATTGCCAATACGATGAACGATAACGCCAATACCACTTCCAGTGCGGCCGAACAGCTTTCCTCCAGCATGGAATCCACTGCGGAAAATACGGAATCCATCAGCAAGCAGATTCAGGCTATGGGAGGAAATACTTCTTCCATTAATGAAAAAGCGACACAGGGAGTAGGTTTTTCGGATGAAATCATGAAACGGGCTCTCGCACTTCGGGAAAGCACATTGGATGCGGTCGAAAAGACAAGAGAAATGTATGAAAAAGTGAAATTGGATACAGAATCCGCTATTGACAGTTCAAAATCCGTTTCAAAAATTAATGAATTGACAAAAACTATTATGGAAATCTCCAGTCAGACCGGCCTTCTCTCCCTGAATGCTTCCATAGAAGCCGCAAGGGCAGGCGAAGCGGGCAGAGGCTTCTCTGTCGTGGCGAGTGAGATAGGCAAACTTGCGGACCAGTCCTCCAAAACAGTTACCAATATTACCGCTATAGTTGCCGAGGTGAATATCGCAATTGATAAAATGACATCCAGCTTAACGGCAACTTTGGATTTTCTTAATCAGACAGTACTTGCGGATTATCAACGGTTTATTACCGTCAGCGAACAATACTCCGAGGATGCCGGATTTATTAACCGGACAATGTCCGATATCGACTTATCTATCGATGAATTGAATAATACTATGATAAACATAGCCGATTCCATTCATCAAATCAATGTTGCAATTAATGAGACAAGCCAGGGAGTCAGCGTCGTCGCTTCCAATAACGTGCAAACAGCGACGCTCACAGCGGAAACTTATCGCATGGTAGAAGCAACTCTCGCACAGTCGGATAAATTAAAAGAAATGGTAAATAATTTTACACTGGACTAGTATTAGAAATGACAAAAATGCACCCCAAATGTCACTGACATTGAGAGGTGCATTTCCACGTGTTATTGTACAAAATCATTTACAGGCCTGCTCCATGGTATCCCATACCTCGATTCTGAATGCATCGGTTTCGGATAGTCCCATAAATATCGATCCGTATTCATATCCATTTTCCAGTTGCTCTATTCGGACAATTCTAAGAAGAACATGAATCCTTTCTTTCGTCCAAATCATAATATGAGATTCATAGACAGAATCCATTTCCAGCTTTTCCTCACAATAAAACCCCACTCCCGACTTGGAAAGGTCAAAAACATTAATAGTAATCAGCTCTTGCTCGTTGCTATCAATTCTTTTTACAACGAGTTTTGAGTTTAATTCCATACGTCTGCACTTTCTCAGTTTTTCAACATCCATGTCCCACATCCTCCTGAGTCCATATACTTGCACATCTCTTCTTTCGTTAAAAAAATATCGTAACTAAGTTATATATATAATAAGACATTATGTTGATTTTGTAAAGGAATCTGTTATAAACATCGCATCTCCGAAACTAAAAAAACGATATTTTTCCCGTATCGCTTCTTCATATGCACGAAGTACATTTTCTCTCCCTGCAAGTGCTGAAACAAGCATGACCAAAGTGGATTCCGGCAGATGGAAGTTCGTGATAAGACCATCCAATATCTTAAAACGGTATCCCGGATAAATAAATATCTCCGTATTGCCACAGCCTTCATGAAGTATACCGTCTGCTTCCGCAGCGCTTTCCACTGTACGACAGCTCGTCGTTCCTACACAAATAACTCTTTTACCCATTCTCTTCGCATTGTTGATTTTATCCGCTGCATCCTTTGTCACCTGATAATACTCCGAATGCATATGGTGCTCCAGTATATTATCCGCTTTAACCGGACGAAATGTACCAAGCCCCACATGTAAAGTCACATAAGCTAATTCCACGCCCTTTTCTTCTATTCTTCCAAGAAGCTCTTGCGTAAAATGCAAGCCCGCCGTAGGCGCCGCCGCCGAACCTTCGTATCTGGCGTACACCGTCTGATAGCGGTTCTTATCCTGAAGCTTATGGGTAATATAGGGAGGAAGAGGCATCTCCCCCAACCTATCCAGCACTTCTTCGAAGATACCTTCATATCTGAATCGAATCAGCCGATTTCCTTCCTCCACCACATCCATTACTTCACCTGTCAGTATGCCGTCGCCAAAATCGATAATTGTACCCGTTCTCGCCTTCTTTCCCGGTTTTACAAGAGCTTCCCATATATCGTTCTCGCGCCGCTTCAAAAGCAGAACCTCAATAGCCGCACCGGTATCCTCCTTTGTACCGAGTAATCTGGCAGGAATCACTTTTGTATCATTCAGTACAAGACAATCCCCCGGCTCCAAATAGTCGATAATTTGCCGGAAAATTTCGTGCTGCGTTTCTCCCGTTTTTTTATTTAACATAAGGAGCCTGGAGCCGGAACGGTCCTCTAACGGATCCTGGGCTATCAGTTCCTCCGGCAAGTCGAAATAAAAATCGGATTTTTTAAATTCTTCCATAATTTTTCACAGTTCTCTCTATTTTATCCATTAAACATTTACAGTGACGCGGCGTTAAGAAATGCCACATAGCCTCTCTTCGCTTCATATATGTCCGCTTTGCTCGTAGCTTCCCAAGGTGCGTGCATATTCATTACAGCCACTCCGCTGTCAATTACATTCATGCCATATAAAGCAAGAATATATGCGATAGTTCCGCCACCTCCCAAATCTACTTTTCCAAGCTCCGCTGTCTGAAAATGTACTTTTTCTTTATCGAAGATCGCTCTGATGTGTCCCATATACTCCGCATTCGCGTCGTTAGAATTTACCTTACCGCGGGAACCGGTAAATTTATTAATTACCATTCCGTTACCCAGATATGCCACGTTCTTTTTATCAAAGCTGGATGCAAAAGAAGGGTCAAAGGCACTGCTTACATCCGAAGAAAGCATACAGGAGGAAGCCAGGCATCTTCTTACATTTAGTTCGCTGTAGTCTCCGGTTAAGTTCATCACTTCCGCCACCGCATTTTCAAAGAACCGAGACTGCATACCGGTTGCTCCTACACTTCCTATTTCTTCTTTATCAACTAAAATGCAGCATGTCGTTCTGTCCGTTCCGTCCACTTCCAGCATTGCCTTTAAAGATGAGAATGCGCAGATTCTGTCATCCTGTCCGTAAGCTAAAACCATACTTCTGTCAAAGCCCGCTTCCCTAGCCTTTCCTGCCGGAACCACTTCCAACTCCGCGGAAATAAAATCTTCCTCATCTATATCATAGCTTTCTTTCAAAATAGCAAAAATTCCTTTTTTTACCGCATCCTTGGCATGCTTTTCTTCCTTACTTCCTTTTTCCCCCTTTTTATCGATAATGAGAGGCTTATTGCCTATTATAATATCCAAGGCTTCTCCTTCGATGACCTTCGAAGCCTTTTTCTCGAGCTGTTCCGCCGCAAGATGAATTAAAAGGTCCGATATAAAAAATACAGGATCGTCTTCGTTCTCTCCGACATTTATTTCTACGGTCGTACCGTCCTTCTTAATAACAACACCGTGAATAGCAAGCGGAATCGTTACCCATTGATACTTTTTCACACCGCCATAATAATGCGTATCCAAGTAAGCAAAACCGCCTTCTTCATAAACGGGATTCTGCTTTATATCCAGTCTGGGGGAATCCAGGTGCGCCCCGAGAATATTCATTCCCTCCGACATCGGCCGTTTTCCCAGCTGAAACATAGCTATAGACTTATTCATCCAAACCGAATAAACCTTATCCCCCTCATTCAATGCTTTATTTTGTTTAATCAGAGACTGCAACTCCTGATACCCGGCCTTTTCGATCATATTAACAATAGTATCAATGCACTCCCTCTCCGTCTTTCCGTTATCCAGGAAGTTCATATACTCCTTCGCATGGCTCTCTAATTCCTCCAGCTGCTCCGTACTATAAGTCCTCCAAATATTCTTATTCTCCATATTCCCACAGATTATGCACCCATATCCGGATACACAATATCTCTCCTTTCCTGTTCGTTTTATTTGGTGTTTGCGATATTCTCACCACTTACTTGTCTCTCAATTACCTATTGCTTTGTCTATTTGTTATTGACGCAATTCAATCCCCATGCTCTCCAAACCGTTCAATATCTTCTTCATGGCTGAGGTAACATCGCTTTCCTCCAATGTTCTATCTTTTGCACGGAAGGTAATGGTGTAAGCTACCGATTTAAAGCCCGCCTTAATCTGAGCTCCTTCATAAATGTCGAATAACTTATATGACTCCAGAAGTTTTCCGCCGCGCTGTTCGATCATCGACTCTATCTGTCCCACAAGGATATCCTTGGGCACTACCATACTGATATCTCGCGATACCGCAGGATATTTCGCAATACCCTCATACTTCCTGTCAAAAGTAGCATAAGGAACAACACTGGGCATATCAAGAACAGCAACATACACCTTCGTTCCAATCTCGTAGTTGTCGCATACCTCAGGATGTACTTCTCCTAGATATCCAACCTGCGTTCCGTCATATATAATCTCAGCTTGTCGTCCCGGATGCAAAAACAGCTTTCCAGCATCCGGATTGTAAGAAGCTTTTTTTCTCATGCCAATGCTGTCAAAAAACTCTTCTACAACGCCCTTCATCGTGAAAAAGTCACCTTCTCCGTACATTCCCAGAGTAAACTGCATTCTTTCATCCGGCAGCTCGGTAAGCGGAAGTGCCTTCGGAATATAGATATTTCCAAGCTCATACAGCTTCACATCTTTATTTCTTCTATTATAATTCGTGGAAAGGCTCGTTAACATGCCATTCAGAGAAATCGTTCTCATAATAGAAAAGTCTTCTCCGAGAGGATTGGCTATGGTAATCGCCTTTCTCAAATCACTGTCTTCCGGAATCAATAATTTATCGAATACTTTCGGGCTTTCGAAAGAATAACACATTCCTTGTGAAAAGCCGCAGAACTCCGCTATATCTCTCGCTTTCTGCTCAACTCTCAATTTAAAAGGAAGCTTTCCTGATGTCGCTTCTCCGCTGGGAAGGGATACCGGAATCTTATCATACCCGTAGAATCTCGCTACCTCCTCCGCAACATCCGCAAAGCCGACGATGTCCTGACGGAAAGAAGGTATTATCAACATTCCCGTAGCTTTCTCATATTGAAAATCTATCCTTTCGAAAATATGAAGCATCTCCTCTTCTGAAATAACGGTTCCAAGAAGCCTATTAATTTTCTCAGGCTCGAATTTAACCCGTATATTCTCTTTCATCGGGACACATACATCTATCATTCCGCCTACTACTTCTCCACAGCCCAGCTCTTGTATAAGCTGGCAGGCTCTATTGATTGCAGCCTCCGCATTGTGCGGGTCCAAGCCTTTTTCAAACTTACCGGAAGCATCGGTTCGAAGTCCGATTCTTTTGGCTGATTTACGTATATTTGTACCGTTAAAGGTTGCGGCTTCAAATAATACGGTCTTTACTTCATCCGTAATTTTAGAGTTTTCTCCACCCATAATTCCGGCAATGCCGATTTCCTTTTCCGCATCGCAAATCATAAGTACATCCGAATCCAATTTTCTTATCTGACCGTCCAAGGTCTGGAATTCATCGCCGTCTTTTGCACGACGAACTATAATCTTGTGTCCCGCTATCGTATCCAGATCAAAAGCATGCATCGGTTGACCATACTCTTCCATCACATAATTAGTTATGTCAACCAGATTGTTAATCGGACGAATACCGCTAGCCGCCAAACGTCTCTGCATCCATTTTGGAGAAGGCCCGATTTTAATATTGGTACATACTCTTGCCGTATATCTGGAACATAAGTCCGGATCTTTCACTTCGACAGAAATGTAATCCTCGACTTTCTCGCAGTTTTCTTTCACTACAACCGCAGGCATGACAAATGGCTTTCTGAAAGTCGCTGCGGCTTCTCTCGCAATACCGAGTACGCTATAGCAATCTACGCGATTGGAAGTGATTTCATACTCAAATACGGTATCCCTCAGTCCCAAGGCTTCCACTGCATCAGAACCAACCTTTACATCATCTTCAAAAATATAGATGCCGTTTTCGGGAGCTTCCGGATACAGCTCTCTCGTCATTCCCAGCTCTTCGATGGAACACATCATGCCATAAGAAGGAACGCCTCGAAGCTTTCCTGCCTTAATCGCGATTCCATCCTCGGGAAGCGGACCTCCATCGTGCCCTCCTGCCACCTTGCCGCCGTCGAGCACAACCGGCACTTTATCTCCTTCTTTGACATTAGGCGCGCCCGTAACTATTTGGATTACTTCATTCCCTACATTTACCTGACACACAATCAGCTTATCCGCATCGGGATGTCTCTCTATCTTCTCAATCTGTCCTACTACTATTTTTTCCAGATTCCTATCCAGTCTCTCGTAACCTTCCACCTTCGTTCCCGATAAAGTCATTGCATCGCAATATTCTTGATCGGTACATTCCAGTTCCGGTACATATGCTTTAATCCATGATAATGCTGTATTCATTTTCTATTCTCCTTCATTTTGCGCGTATTTACCGTTTTTTGATCCTCTTTCTTTAAAAACTTCCTTTCCTCAGAATTGCTTCAGAAAACGAATATCATTTTCATAAAGAAGACGCATATCGTCAATTTCGTATTTTAAAAGTGCAATACGCTCCAATCCCATACCAAACGCAAATCCCGTATACTCTTCCGGATTTATTCCGCTCATTTCGAGCACATGCGGATGTACCATACCGCAGCCCAATATTTCAATCCAGCCACTTCCTTTACAAAAACGGCAGCCGCTTCCTCCGCATTTATAGCAGGAAACATCCATTTCCGCACTGGGCTCCGTAAACGGGAAATGATGCGGTCTGAATTTTACCTTCGTGCTCTCTCCGAATAACTCCTTTGCAAACTCCGCGAGCGTTCCTTTCAAATCGGAAAAAGTTATATTTTTATCGATAACCAATCCTTCTACCTGGTGGAAGGAAGGCGAATGTGTCGCATCCACTTCATCGGAACGGAATACCCTTCCCGGTGCAAGCATTCGGATAGGCAAATGTCCCTTTTCCATTTCATGCACTTGCGTTGGCGAAGTTTGCGACCTTAGCAGAATATCTCCTGTAATATAGAATGTGTCCTGCTCATCCTTCGCCGGATGACCGTCGGGAATGTTCAAAGCTTCGAAATTGTAGTAGTCCTTCTCCACTTCGGGGCCTTCGACTACTTCATAGCCCATGCCTACGAAGATTCTCTCCACCTCTTCCAGCGCTATCGTGTTCGGATGGCGATGTCCTACATTATTTTTCTTAGCAGGAAGCGTCACATCGATGACTTCCGCCTTCATTTTGTATTCGCGAAGAGCGCGTTCCATCTTTACCTTGCGTTCTTCCAATACCCTTTCTATTTCTTCTCTCGTCTCATTAACAAACTGACCTACTTTCGGTCTATCTTCCGGCGCTATATCCTTCATACTTTTTAAAACCGCCGTAAGCTCTCCTTTTTTTCCGAGATAGCTCACACGAATCTCATTCAATTTCTCCAGCGCATCGCTTGCCTCTATCTGCCTGATGGCTTCTTCTTTGATTTGATTTAATTTTTCTTTCATTGCTTTTCCTTTCTTTACCTGCTACGGCATCATCTATTTCCGCGAGCTGTGCATCCAATACAAAAAAACCCTGACATCATCAATGTAATGTCAGGGACGAATTTTATTCCGCGGTACCACCCGAATTCCTGTTAAATAACAGACTCTCCGTTCACGTAACGTGTGATTACGTCCTTCACTATTTCCGTTTATCAGAATGTATATAAATCATATACTCAACCTGACACGGTTTCATGAGAGATGCTCCGGTGGGAATCTCAAGTAACATTTGACCTGGGGGAAGCTTTCAGCCGGTGACTTCCTCTCTCTGACAGAAAATGATACTCTACTAACACCTTCATAGCATTTTTGATATATTTTACAGCGTTGTAACTGACTCCCATTGTAGTGAATCTTTGATAATTTGTCAAGCCTCATCTTTTCCATGTAACTGGAATAAGAATTTATATGCCGGGCCAAAGTATCTGTTAATATACGCCCCGATCATAATGATATATATGCACATGTACAGCCACAACATGATGACAACAATAGTTGCCAGATTGCCATAGGTACTGAAATCGTTCACGCTTCCTACGTAAATGGAAAAGGCCCAGGAAAACAGATTCCATACAACTGCCGAAAAAATTGCCCCGGGAATCTGGAAAGTGAATTTCAGTTTTTTATTCGGAATATAGGCATAAATCATGGAAAATCCCAAAATCATAATGGCGAATGAAAACAAGAGACGGAAATGAATTAAAAAATCGAATATTTTTTTAGTCTCCGGCACGTTTCTGATAACGCCGTTTACCAATGAATTCCCAAATACCATGACTACCAACGATAAAAGTACCACCAGCAACATGAGTATCGTATAAAATGCCGCGATTCCTCGAAGTACCACATAATTTCTGTCTTCATCCACGTCATTAATCTCATTCAGTCCCCGTATGAGAGCCAACATTCCTTTTGCCGCCGACCAGAGCGTAGCAACTGCCGCAATAGAAATGACTCCCGCCGATTTATCGTATACATCTTCGATAATCGATACGACAAGAGAATCTACCATATCCGGCGTTAAATCCGTCATAAAGGTCATTAGATTTGCCTCGGTTATCGACGTATACGGAATGATAGAGCAAAGCAGAATCAACATGGGAATCAACGACAAAAACAGGAAAAATGCCGTACTCGCCGCAAATGCGCTGATATTTTTTCGATTCGTCTGTCTGTTAAAGTCCCCGAAAATATAGAAAATCCTTTTTAACATTTTCTCCCTTCCCGCCAATCTTATTAATATTAATATACATTTTTTACTTCACAGGTCTGATAAAAAAATGCAAGAATATCCCCGGCATCAAACCCGGCCTTTGCCATAGACTTCGCACCGTTTTGCGACATCCCTACTCCGTGTCCGTATCCGCCGCCTATTAAAGTATATCCTACCACAACACCTTCTTCTTCGCTAGTCATTATTGTCATATATGCGCTGGGAAGCAGGGTAGGCGAAGCCATCTCGCTTCCATCCTGCCTAATGACCATACTTTCTCCATCATTGAGGACATA
>JAAYNW010000059.1 GCA_012520655.1 Clostridiales bacterium
CCAATCATCACTTTTTTCTTCGGTGACATTAACATCCCTATCACCAAACCGGACAGAACGCAAACTGCCAGTGTCAAAAAGTATTCCCTTTTTTTCATTGTTTTCATTTCTTCCAAAAGTATCTGCAATTCATTCCATTTTTTCTGCATCCCATTCTCCTCCTTTTCGTCTCTGCACACAAAAAAACCCTTACACCATAATTATGCATAGTGTAAGGGACGTATAGTTGTCTTACGCGGTTCCACCCTTCTTGCTCCGTTCAAAACGAAACCTCTTCATTCGGCGATAACGGTGCCTCCGGACCTGATTGGGGTCACTCAGAGTTGGTCTTCAGATGCTTCCCGTCAAGATACTTTCAGCTCCCTTACGTTACCATAAATCGATATCTCTCTCTGATACTTTTCCGCACCCTACTCTTCTCTTCCTCGTATTATCATTATTTATTACTTATTTTTATTTTATGACACTTTTTCGAATCTGTAAAGACTTATTATTTTTTGCCACAGCATTTTTTATACTTCTTGCCGCTTCCGCAAGGACACGGATCGTTGGGGTATATCTTCGCTTCCTTAACAATCGTTGTAGAAGATTTCTGTATTCTGTAAAGCTCTTTTCTTTTTTCTTCGTCAAAAATATCATTCCACTCTTCCAATTCATACAGCCAGTCAGCACCTGCACCGACCATATTCTTGTAAAGAAGTTCATTGTCGAAATCAAGAGATACTTCTGTATCCTCTTCCATCTCATCAATCGGGTTAGCCTCTTTCAGACTGTCGTTAATACCGTCAAGAAATCCCGTCATCGTCATGATATCAACATCGAATTTTTCGGCAAGTTCCTTTACGGTACCTTTTACCGCTTCCTCCGGTTTTTTTAAAAGTTCTGCATAAATTTCCTTTTCCTTCTGAAAATACGCTGCCCAAAGCCTCTGCAAATCGCCTTTATTTGCTGTTTCTGAATAAGCCATGTCGTGCCACTGTTTTAATAATGCCATTGTAATACCACCTTCGTTTATTGTAATATTTTTATCAAGATTTAAGTTGACAACTCTGCTAAAAACAGAATAAAATGTCCAAACTATTGATAGTATATAATATTTTTTTAAAAAAGTAAATTTTTTTTATTTTTAGTGAATAAACACAAAAATGGTGTTAATAATAAGAATAGTCAAGGGAACCCCCTCCTTTGATATTTACCCAAGATAAGAAAAAATACTTATCCTCCCCTAAAAAAGTCCCCGGAAATGTAAAATTACATTTCCGGGGACTTTTATATTTCCATTCTTTTCCGAATGTGTTATGTTTATTATAAAGTACATTTACAAACATTTACAATTACCAATTACAATAAAAAACGGAGTGCCTATGAAAAGAAAATCAAAACAGATTGCAGCTTGGGTCTGCATTGTCTTATTAGTTTTATTATATGTGGCAACCTTTATCATCTCCATGCTCGACTTTCCCGGTTCAGGAGCACTCTTCCAGTCCTGTCTCGTGGCGACCATAGGTTTGCCCATTCTCTTATGGATTTATATTTGGCTGTACGGCAAGTTCAAGGATCGGCACACCATCGCCTCCATGGACATATTAAAAGATGCCGGGGATGATATTTCTTCCGACAAAGATCAATAAAATGTGTGTGCGGCATATCTATTCGCTGTATAGCTAGGACGCATATATATCCCCCTCACCCACTACTTTATCTATAAATATCCTAACGCAGGCCTCATTGAATTGTGTTCCTGCACCCTTCTCCAATTCACTGATAGCGTATTCCTTCGATAATGCTTTGCGGTAGCTTCTCTCGCTCCGCATCGCATCGTATGCGTCTGCAATAGCGATTATTCTGGACTGAAGAGGTATATCTTCCCCGGTAAGCCCTCGGGGATAACCGCTTCCGTCCCATCTCTCGTGGTGAGCCAGCACGTATTCGCTCATCTCTGAAAGCTCGCTGACCGTACTGAGTATCCGGTAGCCTATTTCAGGATGCTTCTTGATTTCCTCCCATTCATCCTCATCCAGTTTCCCCGGTTTGTTCAATATTCCTTCTTCGATAGCTATTTTGCCTATATCATGCAAGAGTCCGACAGTTTTTAATTCCTTTATCTCGTCCTCCGATAGGCCCATTGCAATACCCATCCTTTCACATAACTGTGAAACTCTCCTGGAATGCTGCTCTTCTCTCGGATTCTTTTCATGCAGCGTAGTCATGATTGTATAAACCGTCCTCCCCTTCACGCTGGAGCTTTCAAATAACTTTTTCTTGTACATATAAGCCTCCGCTTTTTTCATGATTTCCAGCAAGGACTCTCCGGCATCTTTCTTAGCGCAATATCCGAAAGACAGCGAAAGAGGAATTGAATTTACATCCTGTTGCTGAGCAGCTTCATTCATTTTATCTGTCATCTCCCGCATTTGATCGTCATCCGTATTCGGAGAAAAGATAATAAATTCATCCCCTGCCTGTCTGCATACCACATCCTTTGGTCTCGTGCATTCGGTAAGTACCTCTGCCACCATCTGAATGTACCTATCCCCTACCGAATGTCCGAAAGAATCGTTAACAAGCTTCAATCCGTTGATATCTAACATCGTAATCATAAGAGGATAATTTTCCTCTTTATCCAAAGCGACAAATTGCTCCTCATAAAATCTTCGATTATACAGTCCCGTCAGCTGATCGTGATAGCTTAAGAAATTCAACCGGTTCTCTGCCATTTTCCGTTTCGTAATATCATTGACAATAATCGCCAATTGATGTTCCATAGGCCTGTACGCAATAATCTCATAATAATAGCTCGTTTTTTCCTGTAGTCTTTCATAGCGGGTAGGCTCGCCTGTTGTAACAGTATGTATCAGTTTCTCCATATTCTCAGGTTCCATCTGTTGATGAATTTCATAAAAATATTTCCCCAGGATATCTTTCTGCTTAAATCCTGTTAAAACCTCATGGCTGTAATTCGTATCCACAACCTTATAATGATAAAGGTCATCCCCCGGATTGCCCGCATAAAGTGCCAGTCCCAACTGCATTTCCGTTATCAGTGACTTATATTTTTCCTCGCTTATCCTCAGTTTCTCATCATATTCCACAATTTGCTCGTACTGAGTCCGCAGCTCTTCCTCGGAAGCTGTCAGCTCTTCGATATAAGATTGTAATTCTTCATTGAAAGCCGCTAATTTATCATTGCTTTCATTAAGCTTTCTTTTCATCAGCTCTACCTTTTTTAAAAGAGCCGTGAGCAGACAATAAAGAATCAGATCCGTACAGAGAACATACCCCATCCCTTTATAGGTATTGATCAGCATAAATGTATGTTCATCTTTAAAAAGATATTTGACAATTGTATCAGAATAAATAATCCAAAATAATCCGATGCACAAGTATATTATGCATATTTTAAGGCTTTCTTTTTTAAAGGGATATTTTCTGTACGCGACAAATTTATCTTTCAAGTATTTAAGCATACAAACCTCCGCCTAAACAGGCTATCTTCAGTACGGGTTTCCAACAATATTATAATTATACACTATTGGGGTTATATTTTAAATTATTTTTTATTCCACGCCCAGCTTCCATAACTCCTCTTCGGCCTGCCTTTTGCTTGTAAAGTGAATCGTATGAATACCGAATTTCTCCGCCGCTGTCAGATTGTTCACCGTATCATCCAGAAAAACGCTCTCTTGAGGGTTCAGCTTATATCTGCTTATTAACAGTTCGTATATTTCCGGCTGGGGTTTAATTACTTTTTCCTTAAAGGATAATATTCCTCCGTCCACATATTCAAGGAAATCCAAAGCATCCTTGCAATCCGTGTATGCACGGCTTGCAAAATTAGATAAAACGAGTACCTGATAGCCCTTTTCCTTCAATTCCTTAATCCAAGGAATCGCATAGTCATATCTTACGAGCATTCCTTGAATATTCTGAAGTGATTCCCGCAGTTCCTTTTCAATACCCGGGTCGTTCGCTATAAACGCGTCCATAATCTCCTCATCCGCCAATACACCTCTGTCATATTCGGCCCATGTACCGCTCTCCACCGTCGCTTTCGAGATCCTTTTCAATGTTTCTTCCGAATAGCCGAACTTCTGAAAAAACGCTCTCCATTCAAAGCCTGTCAGCACATTCCCTATATCAAAAATAATTGTTTTTATCACAGCCGTTTCCTCCTATATCCTCGTAATTCCCGTATAAATATTTATTTGCTTTGTATAATTTGTATATATGCTATATTTTCTTGTCCCCATAAATTATCTTCAGCAAATTTCTCGCCGCTGCAGATAATGTATTTTCCGTATCCGTTACGACACAAAAATGTCTTTTAGGTATAATCTTGTTAAATCGGAGCGCAAAGATTTTTCCCGTTTCCAAATACTCTTTTGCGAACTCTCCCATAATACTGCCGACTCCGAGATTCCTCAAGGTAAATTGAACTATCATGTCACTGGTAGCCAATTCAAATTCGGGATTCATCACCACTCCGTTTTTTTCGAGATAAGAATCCATATAGCTTCTCGTGCTCGTCTTCTTTTCCAGCGAAATAATAGGCAGCCTTTCCAGATCTTTCAAATCCAGCGTTTTATTTTTATATTGAATGAACTTGCGCCCCGCGACGAAGATATCTTCTATTTCTTTTACCTTTACCGCGCTTATTCCGGATATATTCTCAAAAGGTGTGCTTACTACCCCGAAATCTATTTTGCCTTCCTTCAAATAATATAAGGTTTCCGGAGTAGGGGCATTGGTCACGGTAACTTTAATGCCCGGATATTGCTCATGGAACTTTTCTAAGTATGGCAGAAGATAAAACCGTAATGTCATATCGCTGGCTCCGATGCGTACCTCTCCCAATTCCAGATTAAGCATCTGCGCCACTTTCTTTTCTCCCAGTTCTATCTGCTCATACCCCTTCGCTACGTAACCATATAAAAGCTCTCCTTCTGCCGTCAATTTCACTCCTTTCGAAACTCTGGCAAAGAGCTTCGCCCCTATGGCATTTTCCAGCTGCTTCAGCGACTGACTTACCGCAGGCTGGGATATGGAGAGCTGTTCTGCCGCCATTGTGAGGCTTCCCAGCTTCGCAGCGTAGTAAAAGACCTTGTAATACTCAAGATTATTTGTCATCTCCGAACCTTTCCGCTAACATAAATCACACTCCCGGTAGTTACATAAATTGTACCATATCCCTATCTGCTTGACTATTTATTTTTGCCCTAACAAAAGATGCCGCACAGTCGCTCTTCGCGACTATGCGGCATTTGTCATTTATTTTTTCAGAGGACTCTTTCTGTAAATAATGTCGTTTCTTCCCGGTCCGTTACTTACCATCGTAATCGGGTAACCAATCTGCTCTTCAATAAATTCAATATATTTTCTGCAGTTCTCCGGCAAGTCTTCGTAGTTCTTTATTCCGCGGATTTCGCATTTCCATCCGGGAAGGTTCTTAAGAACCGGCTTTGCCTTCTCCAGTCTAGCCGTCACGGGAAACTGAGTGGTTACTTCACCGTCAATTTCATATCCTATGCAGACAGGAATCTCCTCCAGATAACCAAGTACATCCAGCACCGTAAAAGCTACATCTGTCGTTCCCTGCAGTCTGCAGCCGTATTTGGAAGCCACGCAGTCGAACCAGCCCATACGGCGTGGGCGTCCTGTCGTCGCACCGAATTCTCCGCCGTCGCCTCCACGCATCCTGAGCTCATCCGCTTCCTCCCCGAAGATCTCGGTTACGAAAGCACCTGCTCCTACCGCCGAAGAATAGGCTTTACATACTGTAATGATTTCTTTTATTTCATAGGGAGGAAGTCCTGCTCCTATCGCTCCGTATGCCGCAAGGGTGGAAGAAGATGTTACCATCGGGTAAATGCCGTGATCCGTATCCTTTAAAGTACCGAGCTGGCCCTCCAGTAAAATTGTCTTTCCATCTTTGATTGCCTGGTCCAGAAATGCCGACACATCACAAACATACGGTTCTACCATCTCTTTATAGCTGTGCAACGTTGTGAGCAGCTCCTCGGGATCGATTAACGGTTTATGATATAAATGCTCCAAAAGAACATTTTTCGCTTCCGCTACTCTCACTACTTTCTCTTTTAATAAATCTTCATCAAAAAGTTCGCTTACCTGAAACCCTATTTTGGCATATTTATCTGAATAAAAGGGGGCAATGCCGGACTTTGTGGAACCGAAGGATTTTCCTCCTAGGCGTTCCTCTTCATACTGGTCGAATAAAATATGATAAGGCATTACCATCTGTGCTCTGTCCGATACTAAGATTTTGGGCATCGGTACATTTCTATCCGTAATGGACTTTATTTCATTAAAAAGAACCGGAATATTTAAAGCCACACCGTTACCGATAACGCTGGTAGTATGATCGTAGAATACCCCCGATGGCAACGTGTGGAGCGCAAATTTACCGTAATTGTTTACAATTGTATGTCCCGCATTCGCTCCGCCTTGAAAGCGCACGATAATATCCGCTTTCTGTGCAAGCATATCCGTAATTTTCCCTTTTCCTTCGTCGCCCCAATTGGCACCGACAACTGCTTTTACCATGAACAAACCCTCCTGTAAATCTGAAATATCCGTTCTTCACAATCCAACATTTTAGTATGTGGGTTAGGCAGAGTCTTTATTCTTCCTAACACTGTATGATTATACATCAAAGGTGATTATAAGTAAAATCAATATTATTTATATTTGTCATAAGCTAATCTTATGTATATTGGCTGGATGATTCTTGTCGGAAGCCTTTGAATATATGTAGCCTATTCTTTTCCATCCCAGCAGTAAGTGCACAGCTTGCATCTGTCAATTCCGACCGCTTCTATCATATCGTCCAGTCTGTGATACCGGAGGGACGTAAAATTAAGTTCCTTGCTGATACGCCCTAGCATTTCTTTATATTCTTCCGTCTCAGGGTCCGAATAAGCGCTTAAATGCGTAAACCTTCCTTCTCTCTCAAGCTCCTTGATTACCCGGCGGGTAATCAGGTCCATTTCCGACGTAGAACGCGAAAAGTTCAAATATTTACACCCGTATAATAAGGGTGGACATGCCGGACGTATATGAACCTCTTTTGCGCCGCTCTGATATAAGAATTCCGTCGTCTCCCGAAGCTGGGTTCCCCTGACAATCGAATCATCGATTAAAAGAAGGCTTTTGTCCTGAATCAGATTATGTACCGGAATAAGCTTCATCTTTGCTATCAAGTTTCTCTGGCTCTGAATGGTCGGCATAAAGGATCTTGGCCAGGTAGGAGTATATTTGATAAAAGGTCTGGAAAAAGGTATTCCCGACGCGTTAGAGTATCCGATGGCATGTGCGGTTCCCGAATCCGGCACTCCCGCTACGATATCAGGCTTTGCATCGTCGCGTTTGGCAAGCAAAGCACCGCAGTTGTACCTCATTTCTTCCACGCTGATTCCTTCATAGGAGGAAGAAGGGTATCCGTAATACACCCATAAAAAGGTACATATCTTCATATCCTTACCCGGTGCCGATAATGTATGCGCCCCCTCCGGCGTTACAATAACGATTTCTCCCGGTCCTAATTCTCTTTCCTCCGTATACCCGAGGTTCAGATAGGCGAAGCTTTCAAAGGAAATGCAGTAGGCATCCTCTTTTTTTCCTATGGAAACCGGCGTTCTTCCCAAGCGGTCTCTGGCCGCATAGATTCCTTTCGGAGTCATAATCAATATGGTCATAGAACCATCTATAATTTCCTGGGCATATTTTATACCCTCCACCAAATTATCCTTCTCATTGATAACTGCAGCGACCAATTCCGTCGCGTTGATATCTCCGCCACTCATCTCCAGGAAATGTGAGTGTCCGGTTTCAAAAATCTTCTCCACGATCTTATCCGTATTATTTACTTTTCCTACCGTTTCGATAGCATATGTTCCATGGTGGGAGCGCACGATAAGCGGCTGCGGTTCATAGTCCGAGATACAGCCTATACCCATGTTTCCGCTCATCTCATTCACTTCTTTATCGAATTTCGTACGAAACGGCGCATTCTCTATACTATGAATCGAGCGGTCGAAGCCCTTTTCCCCGTATACCGCCATTCCGGCACGCCTCGTTCCCAAATGAGAATGATAATCCGTCCCGAAAAACAAGTCGAACACGCAATCACTTTTTGAAACAACACCAAAAAATCCACCCATAAAATATCTCTCCCTATCATTTAAAAATATTTAAGTATAAAAAGCGCATCTTTAAAACCCCGGGGTTTTAAAAATACGCCTATAAACATAATAGCTTATACGTTAATCTCCGCTTTCATACCGAGCAGTTCCTTATTATCTTCCAAAATAGGCTCGATCACCTTTGCAAGAAATGCTTCCACCTGCTCTTTGGAACGTCCCACATATTTAGACGGATCCATCGTCTTCTGTAAATCCTCTAAAGTCATGTTAAACGCCGGATCGGCAGCAATCAACTCTAACAGGTTATTGTCCTTACCTTCTTCTTTCACGTTTTTTCCCGCCTCCATGGACAGCGTACGGATTCTTTCGTGCAACTCCTGCCTGTCTCCGCCCGCTTTCACGGCATCCATCATAATATTTTCCGTTGCCATAAAGGGAAGCTCACTCATCAGTCTTTTTTCAATTACCTTCGGATATACTACCATCCCGTCCACTACATTCAGACACAAATCCAGAATTCCGTCAACCGCAAGAAAACCCTCCGGAATGGAAAGGCGCTTGTTGGCGGAATCATCCAGTGTTCTTTCAAACCACTGTGTAGCGGAAGTAATCGCCGGATTCAACGCATCAATCATCACGTATCTGGAAAGAGAAGCTATCCTCTCGCTTCTCATAGGATTTCTCTTGTACGCCATAGCGGAAGAACCGATCTGCCCTTTTTCAAAAGGCTCTTCTATCTCTTTTAAATGCTGCAGCAAACGAATATCGTTAGACATCTTATGCGCGCTTGCGGCAATGCCCGACAAAACGTTTGCCACTCTTGTATCCACTTTTCTTGAATACGTCTGCCCTGACACCGGGTAACAATCTCTAAATCCCATTTTTTCCGCAATCATCGGGTCAATTCTATCTATTTTATCTTGATCCCCGTCAAAAAGCTCGAGAAAAGAAGCCTGTGTTCCGGTAGTTCCTTTGGAACCTAAAAGCTTCATATGCGAAAGCACATGGTCTAAATCTTCCAAATCCAGACAAAACTCTTGCAGCCAAAGGGTGGCTCTTTTTCCTACTGTAGTAGGCTGCGCCGGTTGAAAATGAGTAAACGCAAGCGTAGGCAGCGCTTTGTACTTAGCCGCAAAATCGGCCAGCTCTTTCATCACATTGACCAGCTTCTTTTTTACCAGCTTAAGCGCTTCCGTCATAACGATGATATCCGTATTATCTCCTACATAACAAGAAGTAGCGCCGAGATGAATGATTCCCTTCGCCTTCGGGCACTGCACTCCATACGCATAAACATGGCTCATAACGTCATGGCGCACTTCCTTCTCCCTCGCCTTCGCCACATCGTAATTTATCTCTTCCGCATGGGCTTTAAGCTCATCGATCTGCTCCTGTGAGATATTAAGTCCCAGTTCCTTCTCGGTCTCCGCAAGTGCAATCCATAGCTTTCTCCATGTTCTGAATTTCATATCGGGAGAGAAGATATACTGCATTTCCTTACTCGCATACCGTTCGGAAAGCGGGCTTTGATATCTGTCTGTACTCATATTGTTTCTCCTTTTCTCTAACCTTCCTACTGCTCATATTCCCCTCGTATATCCTCATTAGGCGGAACGAGCGGATATTCTCCGGTGAAACAACCTTTACAAATGCCAAGTCCATTCACCATTTCTTCCAATCTCTCTACTTTCAGATATGCCAGCGAATCGGCACCAATTACCTTACAGATTTCTTCTACGGAACGGTTAAAAGCAATCAACTGCTCCCTTGCAGGTACATCCGTTCCGAAATAGCAGGGCCACAGAAACGGCGGCGAACTGACGCGCATATGCACTTCCTTAGCTCCTGCCTCCCGCAGCATGCGTACAATACGGTCAGAAGTCGTTCCCCGGACGATGGAATCGTCAATCATAACTATACGCTTTCCGGAAACAGCCTCTCTTAAAGCGTTTAGTTTTACCTGCACGCTGCTTTCTCTGTTCTTCTGCTTCGGTTTAATAAAAGTACGCCCCACGTACGAATTCTTAACAAATGCTTGTCCATACGGTATTGCCGACTGAAGGGAGTAGCCCAGAGCCGCACAGTTACCGGACTCCGGTACACCTACCACAAGGTCCGCTTCCACCGGCGAATCCATAGCAAGGAACTTACCGGCTGACATTCTGGCATTATATACACTGACTCCGTCAATATAGCTGTCCGGTCTTGCAAAATAAATATATTCAAACACACATCTTGCATGCTCTCGCTGCGCGATGCACATACTCGTATCGGACTCGATTCCTTTATCCGGAGAAATCGTAACAATCTCTCCCGGAAGTACATCGCGGATATATTCCGCTCCTATCGTATCAAGTGCACATGTTTCGGATGCGAGTATGTAAGCATTATCTCTTTTTCCGATGCAAAGCGGGCGGAAGCCGAAGGGGTCTCTGGCTCCGATCAGCTTTCTCGGGGACATGATTACCAAGGAATAAGCACCCTTTATTTTCTGCATGGCACGTCCTACGGCCGCTTCGACCGTAGCAGTGTTCAGACGTTCTCTGGCGATATGATATGCGATTACTTCCGAATCGATTGTAGTCTGGAAAATAGCTCCCGTGTATTCAAGTTCGTGGCGAAGCTCAGGCGCATTGATGAGATTCCCGTTATGGGCAAGTCCCAGGGTTCCCTTCACATAATTCAATACCAACGGCTGCGCATTTTCTCTCGTGCTGCTTCCGGCCGTGGAATAACGCACATGACCGACACCTATATTGCCTTTTAATTTTTCTAACATTTCAGGAGTAAAGGTCTCGTTCAGAAGCCCCATTTCCTTTGCACTGATTACTTTTCCTTTGGGGCCTTGCGTATCGCTTACCGCAATACCGCAGCTCTCCTGCCCTCTGTGCTGGAGAGCCAGAAGCCCGTAATAGATCGTAGATGCTACATCTCCTCTGCCGAAATCATACATGCCGAATACTCCGCATTCTTCTTTCAGCTTGTCCGGTTCCTCCATGATGAAAAGGTTATCCATATCGGTTGCTGTCTTCATAACGCTGCTTAGCTCCTGCATCTTCTTATAACCCCAAACGCTTGAATACTTCGTTATATGCTTCTTCTACATTTCCCATATCTCTGCGGAAACGGTCTTTATCCAATTTTTCATTCGTATGAACGTCCCAAAGCCTGCATGTGTCCGGTGATGTTTCATCTGCAAGAATAATTTCTCCGTGGTAACGGCCGAATTCAATCTTAAAATCAATTAATTTAATATCTGCCTGTAAAAAGTATGCCTTCAAGACTTCATTTACCTTGAACGCATATTTCTCGATAGTCTCTATTTCTTCCCATGTAGCCAGTTCAAGAGCAACCGCAAAATGGCTGTTGATCAGCGGATCGCCGAGGTCATCGTTTTTATAACTGAATTCAATGGTAGGCTCTTTGAACGGAGTGCCTTCCGGAACACCCAGCCTCTTGGAAAAGCTTCCTGCTGCCACATTGCGGATAATAACTTCCAAAGGAACTATTTCTACTTTCTTTACCGCGGTCTCCCTGTCACTCAGCTCTTCTACAAAGTGAGTAGGTACGCCTTCTTTTTCCAGAAGCTTGAAAACATGATTGGTCATTTTGTTATTGATAACACCTTTTCCAACAATCGTTCCCTTTTTCTCGCCGTTAAAAGCCGTGGCATCATCCTTGTAATCCACAATTACGATATCGGGATCGTCTGTTGCAAACACCTTTTTTGCTTTTCCTTCATAAAGCTGTTCCAGTTTCTTCATTTCTTCCTCCGTTCTGCCGCATCAGGCACAAAAGCACAATATTATTGTATACCAAAATACAAAGCAATCACTATGAAGTATATACCAGTTAATTTTATAAATCAATACTGCCGTTCATTCACACTCAAATTTTTCCATTGTGCCGAAAAAAACGGAATTATGCAGTAAATTTTCCAATAAATTCCCTAACGCGCTCATTAGGTGTCGTAAAGATTTCTTCCGGTGTCCCCTCCTGTTGTATCAGTCCCTGCTCCATGAAAACAATGCGATCCGACAATTCTTTTGCGAACTGCATCTCATGAGTCACGATTATCATTGTCATATGTTCCTTCGCCAGTTCCTTTATAACCTTCAATACCTCTCCCGTCAGCTCCGGATCCAGAGCCGAAGTAGGTTCATCAAAAAAAAGTATCTTAGGTTGCAGCGCCAATGCCCGTGCTATAGACACACGTTGCTGCTGGCCTCCGGACAGCTGATACGGATACGCTTCCTTCTTGTCCTCCAATCCCAGCTGTTTTAACAGCCTTTCCGCGCGCTCCTCCGCTTCCTTCTTCGATACATTATCTACACTGATAGGAGCATCCGTAATGTTTTTCATAACGTTATAGTGAGGAAAGAGATTGAAGTTCTGGAATACCAAGCCAAAATGCTTATGTATCTCCCTCAGCTTCTGTTTGCCCGCATACACGCACTTACCGTTTTCCTCCCAGGCGGCGGCTTCTCCCAAATATTTCAATTCTCCGCCGTCCATTTTCTCCAGCATAGTCGCGCAACGAAGCAAAGTGGATTTCCCGGATCCGGAAGGTCCGATAATCGACACCACTTCGCCCTCCTTTACCGACAAGGAAATATCCTGAAGCACCTCTGTACCGTCAAACCCCTTCTTCATATGATTTATTTCCAGCAGATTCATTTTTCATACTCCTTTCACCGTTCAATTTGCCCGTCCCTATCTGTAATAATTCAGCTTCTTCTCCAAATATTCCATAAAGCTTGCCACAATCAGGTTAAATATGTAATAAAAAATTCCTGCTGCCATCAAAGGCATAATGCTCGTCTCCTTGGCCGCAATCTGCTTTGCGATGGTAAACATCTCCGTTTCCGCAAGAACAAAGGCAAGAGAAGTATCCTTTACAAGAGTAATCGTTTCATTGGTAACCGGCGGCAGTATCCTTTTTATTACCTGAGGCAATATAATCTTTAAAAACGTCTGGGCTTTCGTATATCCGAGCACCTTGGCGGCTTCGTATTGCCCTACCGGCATGGATTCGATACCGGAGCGGTAAATTTCCGCGAAATAAGCTGCATAATTCAATACAAATGCAAGGATTACCGCAGCAAAACGGTAACCTGAGGATATCTGTATCCCAAATACATAAAAGGGCGCAAAGTATACAACAATCAGCTGCAGCATCAGAGGCGTTCCGCGCATAACCGATATGTAGAATTTACTGACGCTCCGCAGTATTCCGTTTTTGGACATCCTTCCAAAAGAAAGAATCAGTCCCAAAGGCAATGAAAATAATAACGTCAGGAAAAAAATTTCTACCGTCATCCCCATTCCTTTAAAAAGTTGTGATACTATTGTTGCTAAATTCATACAATGCCTCCCGTTCTTGCCTGGTATTACATAAAAACCAAAAACCGCTGCCGGATATATTTTTTTGCAGCGGTATTTTAGTCTTCTTTATAATTTATTATACTGATATTATTAACGCTATTTATTTCAATTCAAAATATTGTCGCAATTGCTTACTTTCCGAGACAAACGCTTTCGGTCAAACCGAAGTCCGAATATTTCTCCGCGATTTGCATAAATGTTCCGTCGTCTACCATTTCCAGCAAAGTTTTCTCCACCTGATCCTTGAGTTCTTCATTTCCTAATTTAAACCCTATTCCGTACTGCTCGGAAGCAAGCTGCTCATCGAGAATCACAAAGCTGTCACCGCGGGATTTTATCTGGTAATTCGCTACACCTATATCGATGGCAAGCGCATCGATTGCATTCTGCTCCAAATCCATGAAAGCTACGTTGTAATCGCCATACTGCTGAAGTTCGCCGAAAGTAGCCGCCAAATCAGCCGCATCCCCTGTCAGCGCAGCGAGCGCCGATGAGTCCTTCTGCACACCCACTATCTTTCCTGCAAGGTCCGCCTGAGAAGTAATTCCCGAGTCTGCCGCTACAACAAATACCTGACTGTTGTCTACATAAGGTACCGACCATGTATACGCATCTTCACGTCCTTGAATCGTAAAACCATTCCAAATACAATCGATAGAACCGGAAGATAATTCCATATCCTTAGAATCCCAGTCGATGGGCTGCGCTACGAATGTCCAGCCGTTGCGTTCGCACACTTCTTTTGCGAGATCCAAATCAAAGCCTATGTACTCACCATTTTCATCCATGTAACCATAAGGGGGGAATTCCGCATCAAATCCTACGGTAAATGTTTTGTCTGAATCGCTCCCACATGCCGTAAGCATACCCGTTGCCATAACCGTGGCGCATAATAACGCAATAATCTTCTTCATACCATTTCTCCTCATTCGCACTGTGCCATAGTCACACTGCATCTTGTTAAATTGTCAGCACGCTGTCATAGTATCATGCTAGACTATTGCTGTCAAGAACAAAACATTTCCATATTGGTAAATTCTTAAGGCTTAAGATTGCTCCCTCTCGTATTCGCTTACCATATCCATAATTTCTTTTGCATACTCCGGATAGCTGTCTGCCATATCTTTTATCGCATTTTGCGCTCCCGCTATAATAATCTCTTTATTATAATCGATGCGCCGTCTCAGCGACTGTCTCCGTATAATCAGATTGTGCCTTATCTCTACCATTTCTTTGCTGTCGAGAAGAGCCGCTGTCTGATGAAGCCAGATTGCCGGGTCCTTTATCTGGTAACATTTTAATATATTGAGCAAATCTTGCTGACATTCGTCCAATTCCAGTTCCGCCTGCCTGTATTTCTTCCGTTCTTCTCTTTCTATCTTATATCTATCCCATAAGGTGCTCATCTCTTTCGCGCTGGATACCTGATATTTCAAATAAAGATAATCCAGAAGGTTGGTATTGTTGACATATCGGATTTTGACCCTGTTTTGAAGCTGGATGAGCCGGTTTATTCCGGATTCCACCTTCTTAAGTTCCTTAACGGCTTCCGCATGTCTCATATAAAGCAGCGTTATAATCAATGCCGCAATGCCTGCCGCCAATAAGAATCCAAGCTGCGTATCCATATCCATGCCGTACTGCAGAACGAGAAGCACCACAAAGCATATGATAAACGCCACTCCGCAGATTATTGCCATGCCTTTTGAATCCGCAATTATGTTTTTCAATTCGTCTTTTCTATATAAAAAAGCATGCTTTTCCCCATCCAGACGAGACATGTCCTGCTTGATTCGATTTTGATCCTCTTCAGCTTCGGCAAGCTTGCGGCAGGCTTCTTCAGCCTCGTCTTCCATCCGTTCCATCTGATGGAATTTCTCATCGCTCATGCGGTTTTTCTTCTGGAGGTAAACTCCCCGTTCATTTTCCAGTTTGTCAATTTTCTCAGCACTCGCCTTAATTTCCTGCATTTCTTCTTCAGGAAGCGCTTCAATCTCCTCCATATCTTTTAAATAGGAGGTAACCGTGCCGTACTCAAAGCTCAGGTTTTCCAGTTCCATAGTCGCATCGGCTATCTGTTCCAGAAATCCCTTTATATATTCCTGTCTTTGCCTGGTATCATGGACTTGAAGCGACTTTCGGTCGTATTCGATTTCCATCCAATTCGACTCTTCATACTCCGCCTCTTTGGCAGTTCTTCTTGACTTCCATTCGGCAATCTTCTGCAATACTTTGTTTCCCTTAATCAGTCCCATAATTCTCCTTCGCTATTCCGAAACGTTTTCTCTGTACTGTTCCTTTAATTCACCGGTAACTCGTTCTATCTCTTCATAATAGGACACAGAATTATTTTCTTCTTTACATACCTTCAATGTAAAAAGCATTCTGCTTTTTTCCGTAGTTTCGAACTGGCTTTTTGCATCTTCAAATAGTTTTTCCACCTTTAGAGATAATTCATAATCCTTTACCTGCTCCGCAATAAAGTTCACATATTCCGTTTCGTTCATCCCCATACGGCTGGCCGCAAGATATGCGATATAAGATTCTTCCGTTCCGTCGCATTCAAAGGCTTTCATAAAGCTTTCCGCAGCCTGCGCAAACCGGAAGAAAAACGCATAAATCGCTCCCCTGTTATGGTATACCTTCGCCCTTAAAGCATTCTCCGATTCCGGAAGTTCTTCTAACAGAATATCATAGTTCTTAAGCGCAAGTACATATTTTCCGCTTTCCGCAAAATAATCTGCCCGTACTTTCTTTTTTTCATACATGCTAAGGCCGCTGCCGTTTTTTAAGTTTTCCTTTATCCTCGCGACCTCGTCCCAATCGCCATATCCTACAAAGTCCAGAATATATCCTATAAAATCACCGATTGAGCAGTCCTCATTCAGCAGGGGCATCAGCCCTTCCGCCAACTCCTTAAGCCCACATTCTTCGTCCAGCCAATCGACCAGATTAAAATCCATAATTTCTCTGTCTATCAGATATATGTTCTGCATAAGGCAATAACACAGCTCTTCTGCGGAGTATACATTAATATATGCTTTTTCCACGAAATACGGCATGTCCGCATATTTTCCCACACAAAGCAATACTTTTCCCAAGGTGTCTCTCCTTCCGCTTTTGTATCTATATCATCTTATCTTACAACAGAATATCTAGGCAATATCAAATATCTTTTTCCATTCTCCCTCCGAAGCGGGAAAAAGTTCTCCGAACCCCATATCCTTTACCTTTATGCTGAGCTGATTCTCCGAAACCATTTCGATAGCAATGCGAAGTCTTGTCGTCCTCTTCGGACGTTCGGGAAGCCCTTCAAGCGTCATGTGAATCTCCTTCGCTTCTTTCCCGTTTAGAGGCGTAAGTATGATGGATATATCGCTACCGTCTTCCAATATTACGTCATATTCCTTTTTGGCTTCAAACCAGTTGACTCCGGCATCCATAACCGCAAAATAAGAGTCCAACCCTTTGCGCAGCACTTTCATTCCTATATTCGCCTTTAATTTATCCAATCCGAGAAAGGCGTAATTTCTTCCTTCCTCGCTTAATCCGAGCTTTTCCTTTATTCCATAACAAGCGCCTTTGCTGTACAGATTATTCCCTTTGAACACCCGCCTTCCCATACAGAGATATCTTAACGACTCTACAGCCCAATCTTCTTTATAGCCATCTCCGATTAGGTATATGCAGGAAATCATCCTTCCCTTACATTTCTCCCGCACTATATCGAGAAACTTCATATCCAGCCGATGCTTCTCCTCCACGTCCGGTCCATCAGGGAATTCCGGATCCTTTCGTCTCATCTCCTCGTATTCATCGATATCTATGTACATTGCCACCGGAGTAGTCTTTTTATTGCTGTTGAGTGCATATACCTTCAACCGATAATTGTCGTAATCGCAAAGCAGCACTTCATAAGTCCACAGCTCCTTGGGCTGATACAGTGTATAATAATAAAAGCTCTCCATATGGCTTTGAAAAAAAATCTTATCCGTTTTTAGGTGCAGGTTAGCCGCTACATTGGCAAATACCTCTACCATTCGTTTATCCAGATTATCTACGGTAAACATGATTCCATCCAAATAATCCAGCGATGCGGTCAACCCTAAAACAGACATGCTCCTTCTTATAAACAAAGTCAGGAGTGCGACCGGGTCAAATCCATCCCCGTCAATATTTACGAGCTCACCTGTCCTGGCACGGGTAAGAAGATTTTTTACAAGCTCTCCTCCCCCTTCCTCGGCGAACTTAAGCGCCTCTTTACCGTAGAACCATTGGTTTACCCCATTTCTTTTGCATAAAACCACCGGTATATTATATTGTTCCGTTCCCGTCACCGTCGCAAGAGTCTCCGGTTCTTCTGCTTCCAGCGAACAATAACTGATCTGCGCATATGAATCGCTCAGATCATAACCGATTACAAATCTTCTGCTGTTCTTTTTAAGATTTCCTTCCGTTTTTTCCAAAAGCATAGCTTATTCAACCCGTATAATCCCCTACATCAGCGCAGCTTAAATACCTGCGAGGTCATATACTCCTTCCTGTAATACTCTTCTAAAAGGCAGTCTACCGTATTGTAATCCTGCAGAGTCTTTCCGATTACAATATCATTTATCATGCCGAATCGATCCTCCGATTCATCTTGCAAAATATCGCTTTTACTGATGGAAGCGCTCTCCGTGAGCTGTTCTTTTCCATCTCCTTCTTCCGTAATATAATATTGGAGCTTCTCTCCGAAAAACAGAATAAATGCTTTTACGCATACACCGCCGTACATATCACGCATTTCTTCCTTCCTATATTCTTTTTCCGTGAAATCTCCTTTTTCAACCATATAGTGAATAACCGCTTTTCTTCCCGGCCTGACTTTATACTCTATCATCGTCTTATCGGCGAACTGCTTCATAAGCGGCATTTCCCTTGTATACTCTTTAAAAAATGAAAAATAGATATTCTCGTCCAGCAAATCATATAAAAATCTTTTAATAGCAGAGCTTATCTTCGGAGTTATCGCCTGCTTATTTTCAGCATAATACTTCAGAAGCGCAAGTTTACATACTTTATGCAGATTCTCACCCCTATCATAAACTCGGATAGCGTCTGTAAAAATAAAATCATCTATCAGCTTATCTTTTACAAAATAATCATAGGCACACTGAGAAAGAATTGCGTTCTCTATCCGAGCCTTCGCCCCTCCTGACACATACGTCTTGAATATCTCCGTTCTCTCTCCGACAAAAGCCCCGGAAAAAAGCATCTGTACAAGAATTCTCTCGCTCAGATTATAGGTGTCCGCTTCGAAGTCCACTGCCGCTTTCCATATATCACGCATTTCTTTAAGTGTTCCGTTATAGAAATAAACAAGATAGTAAATCAGATTTCCGTCATATTTGTCTCTTCGGAACGCATAGTAAATGGAGTAAGTCATTACCTCATCTTCCATAAATCCGTCTCTTGAAATCAAACGACTGCATAAACGCACTATGGTCCTTGTATCTACGCCGTTTACCCCAAATCTCTTTATCCATGCAAACGCCTTATCGTACATTCCACGGATTACCAAAAATCGGAGCATCTCGTTCCGTTCCTTGTTCTCCATGGAATCCGGCGTCAGTTCCTCCAGAAAAGTGTCCAGTTCCTGAATATAGTCCTGCTCATAATAATAATGCACTAATTTAAGCCTTATCTCGCTTTTAAGTCTTTCCTCCGTATGTTCATCAGCGACTAAATATCTGAAGCTTTTTTCATTTTTTTCTGTTATTTCCTTAGAAGATTTATTCCCTGCACATAGGTAAACCGCAAGTCCCCTATGATTTGTTACATAAGGGAAGATGATCGGAAGCAATTTATCCTCAAGCATCATTGCTTCTATATGATAAGGAACGCTGACACAGTAGCGGTTCCCCTCACCGTCTTCCAGCAGAAGCTTATAATCATTGCCATACAGCGGAACCCATGCCTCGCCGTCACTTACCGGATATTTATATTCTTCTTTGCCGGTAGAATAACCGACCACCACCTGTCTGACATCCTTGTTTTCCGTAGTAATGCGGTTCAAAAAAAGAAGATATGCCATTTTTTGTGCCACCTCTTCATTTACCATTCGCGGCACGATTGTATTCTCATATAAATAAGCGAGGTCTTTATTCATCCTCCCTTTATCAATCTGATGCAAAACAAACCGTTCTATACGTTCACAGTAATTTAAATATATTTCAGGCTGTTCTTCTCTTCTTTTATATACATAGGCATACAAAAAAGCATTTTTTTGGTAGTCCAGATCGCTGTGGTAAGCAAAATACATAAGAATGATTTTAGGTAAAGTCTCGCTGTAATCCGCAGGCAATGACATCATGTAATACTCGTATAGCTTTGTAATGCGAAGCTCTTTCTCTACACCGAGGCTGTACCATTTAAAATAACGGCTTTCCGTTTTATTTCCATTTATAAGCAAAGTACAGATTGCCTGCAGCGTCTCGGTATCGGGATATTTGGCATAACACTCTTTTAATATGTAGAATACTCTTTCGGAATACACCTTCAGCTTTGATGCCAGATACCGCACCTGCATGATTAAATCCTGCGTTAGAATTCCCCGCTTCGCCGCATAATTAAGCACCTGTATTTCGAAGCTGCCAAGCTTCATAAGGAGTGTAGGATTAAGCTCCAGAAGATGCCATGCCTCTACATATAATACAGGGCTCCTGCCTCCCCTGTTATATTGTTCCTCCAGAAGCAGCCAGCGTTTGGAGGGACTTTTCCCATACTCGTCCAGCATATACAGCATCAGCCAGGCAATTCTCCAATTATCCTGATTGGCATAATATATTCTTTCCACCCTTCTGGACATCGAATCGACATAAGCGGATTCCCCGTTGTTTAATGTAGTAAGGTAGAGATAATAGCAATAAATCTCCGGAGGACAGTTTTCTGCCCTAATCTCCGCTTTGATGCGCTCCAGCTGCCATTCCGCCTCATTGAAGCGTTCCTGGGTAATGAGAATCTGCACGCGAAATAATCTTGTCTGTATGTCCTTTTCGTCTAACACCGCAAGACGTTCCACCAGCTTTTCCGTTTCTACGAGCCATGTCCGCGCATTCATTTTCTTCATACGAAATAGATCATAATATTTCATCAGCTGCAGAAGAATGTACTTTTTCCCTTTGCGAATGCCAAATGTTCCCTTGTGTTCCATATTCCGAACAACCGTAACAGGCACCGCAAGGCTTACGCAGGAATTGAAAATATGTATCTCTCCGTAATTGCGCCCCGCATGTAATTTTTCGCTGTCTATATAGTAGTTCAAGCGAAAGGAATTCCCCAGAAATTCATCGTCGGTTATTTTTTCTTTTTCCGTCCGGATAAATTCGCCTTCCGTCCGAATATTCAGAAACGTATGTCCCCAACCGTTCCTTGTAATCATCAAGCTATGCTCTGATATATCGTACGGATCTTCAAAGCTGATCTCCGCCTCGCTAAGGATATATTCTATTCTCTGCTTCTTATTTATCTCCAAAAGGAATTCTTCCACGTTCTGCTCATTGCCATATACCGCCGAAAGTCCTTTATATGTTTCATAGTACTGGCTGTCATTCCCTTCCGTAAATATCTTTTTGAAATCCTTGGAATAAAATAACTTCACTGCCTCTGCCCAGTTCACCTTCGCGAGATTTGCAAAGTGGAACATATTCTTGATGTCACCGAGACTGGAGGTCACAGTACTGACCTCAATTTCTATTCGATAAGGAATCTCGTACTCCCCATAATTCGATATAATGGAAAATTGACCTTCGAAGATGTCCCCTTCTTCCATCCCCTCCGAGTGAAAGCGATACATAATCTCTTCCTTCACCCCGATAAATTCTTTGTTCAGACACTCCATTCTCAAGTCGGAAGAATATACATATCCTTCCATAAGTCCGCCCGCAGGTCCCGATATGATAAAAGAACCCTCCGCTGTATCCCCTTTTTTCAAGAAAAGCTCCAGACTTAAAGATGAGAAATCCAGAATACCGCTATCATGTGTTGCCCGATTGCTTTCCAGCTTTTCATAATCAAGTCTGCCCTCTAATAAATCATCCATTACTTTCCTCAAGTTTTTCACCCCATATTATACTAACATTAATAAATTATACCATTAAGAAACCCCTTTTAGCAACCGCACGAAAAAATTCCATTTAAATGTTGACAAAATATCATTTTTACTTTATTGTATTAATCAAATAATACAGTAGTACAAATGATTACAATATAAAAATTAAGAAAGGAAGGATTACATGGCGTGGAATTTAAATGCAGATAAGCCTATTTATACGCAACTTGTTGAAATAATACAGACACAGATTATTTCAGGCCGGTACAAAGCCGGAGATCGCCTTCCAAGCGTCAGGGAACTGGCAGCGGAGGCGAGTGTCAATCCAAATACAATGCAGAAAGCTTTTGCTGAATTAGAACGAAATGGTTTGATAGTAACTCAGAGAACAAGCGGACGCACCGTGACGGAGGATATAGAATTGATTAATCAGACACAAGCACATTTGGCCGAGGAATGTATTAATAACTTTTTTCAAACGATGAAAGAGCTCGGGTATTCGGAAAAAGAAATATTAAAGCTTATTGAAAAAGCAACCGAGGAGGTAGAGTAAATATGGAAACTTTAGCCGAAATCAAGGGATTAACCAAAAGCTACGGCAAGACTCTTGCAGTAAACAATATGAACTTAATTATCCCGCGCGGTAAGATTATAGGGCTTCTGGGGCCTAACGGAAGCGGAAAGACAACACTTATTAAAATGATGAACGGTCTGCTGACTCCCACCGCAGGAAGTATATCAATCAACGGATGTGCACCGGGAATAACTACGAAGGCGAGAATCGCTTATCTGCCGGAGAGGACTTATCTGCAGGACGGCATGAGAGTATGCGATATTGTGGATTATTTCAGCGATTTCTATAAGGATTTCAACAGAAATACCGCTTTTACTATGCTTCAGTCCTTAAATATTTCTTTTACCGCAAGGTTAAAGACATTATCAAAAGGTACAAAAGAAAAGGTTCAGCTCATTCTTGTCATGAGCCGCAATGCGGATTTGTACATTCTTGACGAGCCCATTGCCGGTGTGGATCCTGCCGCCAGAGATTATATTTTAAAAACGATTATCAGCAATTATAACGAGAACGCGAGCATTCTGTTATCCACCCATTTAATTTCCGATATTGAAAACGTTCTGGATGAAGTTATATTCATACGCGACGGTCAGGTCATGGCGCACCTGACAGTAGATCAGATTCGGGAGGAGTACGGCCGTTCCGTAGATTCTTATTTCAGGGAGGTGTTTGCATGTTAGGCAAATTATTTAAATATGACTGGAAATCTTTCTGGAAGGTTCCTGCCGCAATAAATATTTTTCTTCTCATTATAACTATCATAGGAGCCATTTCTTTAATTTCACCGTTTTGGGAATTGGATTATGAGATAATAGACACTCTGATGATCGTTGCCATTTTGTTTTATTATCTTGCTCTTTTTGCAGGCTCTATTGCGGTTTTCGCATATATTGCTATCCGCTATTATAAAAATGTATACACGGATGAAGGTTATCTGACGCATACTCTTCCGGTAGCTCCCAGAGATATTATTTTATCTAAGCTGTTCGTTGGCGCTATCTGGAGTTTCATTACAGCACTCGTTATGGGTATAAGCGTCTTTATTATCTTATCTACTGCTATTAGCTCCGTAGAGCTTTGGGAGATAATTCAGGAGTTTAAGTCCGTAGTCATTCCCGAATTTGAAAGAGAGATGGGCATGAGCATATATGTTTTCACCCTGCTTGTCCTTCTGTATATGATTATCAACACCTTTTTCTCTATTCTTATGATATACTCGTCCATATCTCTCGGACAGATGTTTACCAAGCATAAGGTTGCAGGTGCGGTTATTTGGTATATTGCAGAATATGTCATCACGCAGTTCGGATTTTCTATGATTATAAACATTCCTCTGATGAAGCTTTTCTCCTACGATTCAGATATCAATGTATCCATACCTGCCGGAACAATCGGATCGACCGTGAATATGATGCTGTTCAGCACTATGTTAATTACCGTCATCATAGGAATTATCTTATACTTCATTACAGAATATATGATGAGAAAGAAATTAAACTTGGATTGACCCCGATTCGAAATTATAATAGCAAAAGACCGCATCCGTGGTTTATATCTAATCACAATGCGGTCTTCTTGTTAATTTATCAAAAGGACTTTTTTACTTTCTGATTTTCTTTTATTTCAATCCATGCAGCAATCAGGCAAATTACAGCGCAGACTGCAAAGACAACTTTGTCTATGCTTTTCTCCAACTTTTTCTGTCTCGCCTTCGCAGCCTTAAAGTGAATCTTCTGCTTCGCCGCCGTTATTTTCTGTTGTCTCTTAATTACTTGACCAAGTCCCTTATCCAAGCTTTTTTGCCATGTCATTTTTCTTTTACGTTTCTTCACTCTTGTAACCATGCCCCTTTCTGCTCTTATCCCGCTTACCTTTACTTTCATACTATTTATATGCAATACTTTATACAGGCTCCGCCATACGCGTTACTCCTACATAAATATTGGATACCTTATACCATGTCGGATAATCGACGATGCCCGTCTGCGGAAGATTAAAAATCCGCTGGAATACCCGCACCGCCTCAGCCGTCTGCTGACCATAGACCCCGTCCGCCACAATGGCAGGTATCGCCGGATAATTTTGCGCTATACGGCTTAACTGCTGCTGGATCTGAAGAACCTTTTCTCCGCTGGACCCGACCGTCAAATTATATCCGGGCCATGAAGCCGGCACGCCCGCAACACTCTCAGCCGTGTTAATATACATATCATTCCCAAAATAATAACGTATTATTTCAATCGCCGAATAACCTTCATCTCCCAGATATTTGGAGCCCCATTGGCTGAGTCCTTTGCAGGTCACCCGTTGGCCGTCACAGAACGAAGTAAAAATCGGCTGTCTGACGCCGGGACGCGACAAATAATTGGCAAAAACGGTATCTACAAGATAATCGATATTTTCGTATACATTTCTTCCCTTCATCCACTTTTGATCATAAGCGGTGGAAGACGTAATGGTAAAATTATAGCCCTGATTCCTATACCACTCGGTACAAACCCTATTAAGAGTTACCGACATAATTGTCAGAATATTCGCATAAATCGAACTTTCCGGCCATGTGGCATAAATTTCGGAAGAAGCTACATTCTTGATATAGTCCTTATATCTAACATAGTAATTGGGTGCACTGGCATCGGAAGGCACGCCGTCGTGTACAACTACGAACTCGGGAATAACAACCCTGCTAAGTACGATTTCTCCGGTTTCATCCATCGGTTTGATTTCATCTTCGGGTATCTTGGGCGGATAATCCCCATACAAGGTGTGATCGGGAATAAATATCTCCTCTTCGGTTCCTTGTATATCCAGCGGAATCATCTCGATCGGCTGCAGCGCCAATACATCAGGAAGTATTTGAGTACCGGATATCAGAATCGGTTCGTACCCGGGCGCATTTACTTGTATGTTATACTCGGAATATGGACGATTGCTTTCCGGCTCCAGACTATACTCGAGAGGCGGTGCCGGAAGCTCTATCTCTTCGGTTTGTCCCGACTCATCCGTATCCAATGTTTCTATAATGGAATCCGCCATTCCCGTATATGAAATTGAAACCGTAGCATCCTGTACCGGAACCGGACCCAACGTGGAGGTCACGCTAATCTTCAACCCTCCAGTATATGAGCTGTCAAGAGCCTGCTGAGCTGAGTGAATAATATTTACAGGCATAACAATACCTCTACCTATTTGTTTATCACATTATATGCTTTAATACAGGTTCTTGTGAAATTTTTTACGCTGTCGGCCCGGTTTCCTATTATTTCGTAAGCAGCAGCATAATATCGTTGCTTCTCGCAATAAATTTGGTCATCGCTTCCGGTTCGAGAGGTGCATTCTGAAGCAGCGCCAGATCATAGAGCTGTTCGCAAATCATCTTTACATTCTCTCCCTCTTTATTATCCAGCACATACTGTACCAAGGGATGGTTTGCGTTGAGAATCAGCGTCTCTCCATCTTTGCCGAACATACCCATGTCCATTCCCGGCATAGCATACATCTTCATCATATCCTGCATGCGTCTGCTTTCCTCGGATATCGTAATCATGGAGGAAACCTTTTTGTTTTTCAACTTTTCTATCTTAACGGTCAGAGCATCCTTCTTTAGAACTTTCTTCATAATCTTTCCGAGTTCTTCCGCCTGCTCTTCCATTTCTTTTTCCGCTTTTTTGGAAGTCTTTGCTTTCATCGTATCCGTAATATCCGCATCAATGCGCTGGAATTTGATTCCTTCATTCTTCGCTTCCAATTGGGAGATAAACGGTTGGTCAATATTGTGCGTCAGAATAAACGCATCCATTTTAGCGGCCTTAAACATATTGATGTACTGACTCTGCTGCTTTACATCCGTTACATAATAAATGACTTTTTCTTTCTTTTCCGCCTCCGCATCGCTGACTTCTTCCTCATCCGCTTCATTTCCTTCGGCATCCACTATATCAGCTTCCACTTTATTGCCGTCCTCATCTACTGCCTCTTCCGTGTCGATTTTATTGACCTCCAGGCATTCGGGCAGCGTCAGATATTTATCATCCAGGTTTTTAAAGAGAATATAGTCTGTCATTTTCTTGCAGAATTTATCATCTTTCAGGCAGCCGAACTTGATGAACGGACTGATATCGTCCCAATATTTCTCGTATTCTTCTTTTTCCGTCTTGCACATTCCCGACAGCTTATCGGCAACCTTCTTTGTAATATAATCGGAAATCTTCTTAACAAATCCGTCATTCTGCAATGCGCTCCTGGATACGTTAAGCGGCAGATCGGGAGAATCTATCACTCCCTTTAATAAAAGCAGGAATTCCGGAATAACTTCTTTAATATTATCTGCGATAAATACTTGATTATTATATAATTTGATAGTTCCTTCTATGGATTCATACTCCGTATTAATCTTCGGGAAATAAAGAATACCCTTTAAGTTAAAAGGATAGTCCATGTTCAGATGTATCCAGAATAGAGGCTCCTTGTAATCATGAAATACTTTACGGTAGAATTCCAGATACTCTTCCCTCTTGCACTCATTGGGATGTCTTACCCAAAGCGGATTGGTTTCGTTGAGGAGCTCCGGCCTTTTTACTATTTTAAGCTTTTGATCATCCTCTTCCTTCTCTTTTGCAATTTCTTCTAAGACGGTATCCGTATCCAGCTTTTCTTCCGCCTTGATAATCTGTGTTTCTGTCGTATTCGCTTTTGATAAGTAGATTTCCGTAGGCATAAAGGAACAGTATTTCTTGATGACTTCTCTCGCCCTGTATTCGTTGCAGAATTCAAGGCAGTCTTCGTTGATAAACAGAGTAATCTCAGTACCTACCTCCGTTCGCTTTCCTTCTTCCATATCGAATTCCGTACCGCCGTCACACTCCCAATGAACAGGAACAGCTCCCTCTTTATAGGAAAGGGAATCGATATGCACCTGATCCGCCACCATAAATGCGGAGTAGAAGCCTAAGCCGAAGTGACCGATAATCTGGTCTTCGTTCGTTTTATCTTTATATTTTTCAAAAAAGTCCGTTGCGCCGGAAAAGGCAATCTGGTTAATATATTCCTCTACCTCTTCGGCCGTCATACCTATACCGTTGTCAATAAATTTTAAAGTCTTCTCCTCAGGATTTACCACCACTTGTATCTTCTCCTTATAATCCGCAGGCAAAGTACATTCTCCCATCATCTCCAACTTCTTCAGCTTAGTAATCGCATCACAGCCGTTAGAAATAAGTTCCCTCATAAAAATGTCATGATCCGAATACAGCCATTTTTTGATAATTGGGAAAATATTATCGCTGTTGATTGATAAACTACCGTGTTTTGCTGCCATAAAAAGTCACTTCCTTTTCTATTTTTGTTCATTTTTAAACTATTTCAGCCGGCGAAACCCCTCCGCCAGCTACATAATGAAATTTTAATTCTCTCCCATAAAAAAGTCAAGCAAAAACTAGCACTCATTTAAAATGAGTGCTAGCAATTCCGAATTTCCTTTGTATTTATGCTATTTTACGCATTTCTAAAATTTTTGTAAACAAATTATTATTCTTTAAAATACTGTCCGTATACTTCAAAGAAGCCGGAGGTCTTTACTTCGGGATTGTGGATAAACGTAACGCTGTTCCAGAGGTCTTCGTTCAAATTTCTTGTAAGAGTGCTTATGAAGGTATCATATTCCTGTCCGAATACTTCCTTCTTGCGTTCTTCCACAATTTTTACTTTATTCGCATCAGTCTCTTCTCTATTAAAAGTGTTTATACATTTAATGATATGATATCCGTATTCTGTTTCCACGATACCGCTGATTTGCCCCTTCTCCAGATTAAACGCGGCATCTTCAAAGTTCTTCTCCATATCGCCTTTGCCGAATGAATATGTTCCTTTATTGTCTTCACTGTACTTCTCAATCAGCTCTTCAAAATCAGTTCCTTCTCGCGCAAGCTCGAGAACTTCTTCCGCTCTCGCATATGCATCGGCCTTTGCGCTCTCCGTATACTCGACTTTAGCTCCGGTTCCATCCAGCGCATATGTCTTTATTAAGATGTGCTGAACGGTAATAGTCCTCGCTTCATCGTCGCTAATCTCCGGATTGATATCCTTGATGATGTAATTATAGACTTTATTCGCCAACGCATATTCAGAATAAAGCGTAACGATCGTCTCCTCCGTCACTCCCATCAATTCCTTTTCCGTCTCGTTAAGAGAATTGTAATACGTCCGGGCAGCATTCTTCGCCTGTTCCGTCTCCTGCTCAGACAGTTCCACTCCATGCTGATTTGCAAGGAGGTTCATCGTCTTAATCTGGGCAATGCGCGCGAGTGCAGTGTCTTTAACATTCTGCTCCAAGGCCGTTCCTTCTATATCGGCCTCCCATATCTTCGGTCCGAAAACCCCTTCATACTGGTTCTGTGAGTTGGTCAGGTATACCATAAGCTCCGGCAGCTTGCAGGAAATTGTCTCTATACGGAATACTTCATCTTTTTCAAAGCCGGTCGTCAGAACAACCTTCGTACCATTCTCTTCTTTAGCTCCGCACGCGCCCAATATCCCGGCAAAGCAGATAAATATCAGAAGTGACGCAATTCGTTTTAAGTTTTTTCTACCATTAAATATTTTTATATTACAATCAAACACGTCCTATACTTCCATTTCCTTTAATATACTTCTCGCCACGCTGATTCCGTTTGCAGACGCCTGCTGTAAGCCTCTCGTCACTCCGGCCCCATCTCCGATAGCGCGAAGTCCTCTTATGCTCGTCTCAAAGTTCTTATCTACCACTACTTTGTTGGAATAGAACTTCACTTCCACACCGTAAAGCAGAGTTTCATCCGAGGCGATTCCCGGCGTCACTTTGTCGAGCGCTTCCAACATCTCCTGGATATCTACCATGATTCTGTGTGGGAACACAAGCGACAAATCACCCGGTACAGCATCCTTAAGCGTTGGAATCAGGTTATTACGGCAGAGTCTCTCTTCCGTCGTTCTTCTTCCCCTCTTAAAGTCTCCGAAGGTCTGTACCATAATCCTACCGCCGCAAAGCATGTTGGAGAGCTGCGCTATTTGCTTTCCATATTCAATAGGAGTCTTAAAGGGCTTCGTAAAATTCTTGGATACAAGAATTGCAAAATTCGTATTGTTTGTCTTATATTCTTTTGATTTATATGCGTGGCCGTTTACTACCGCAAGTCCGCCTTCATAATACTCCGTTGCCACTTCTCCCGAAGGATTCGTGCAAAAAGTTCTTACTTTATCGTCAAAGGTGGGGGTATACAGAACAAGTTTAGCCTCGTACAGGTTCTCGTTCAAAAATTGCATCACTTCATCCCGCACTTCCACTCGTACACCGATATCCACCGTTCCCGGCGTCGTTTTAATTCCGATTTCCTCACATTTGTCTTTAAACCAATCCGCACCTTCACGGCCTACTGCCGCAACAATTTCTCCGGCATAAAAAGTCTCGCCTTTATCCGTAGTAATTCCTACCGCTTTACCATCTTCCACGAGAATCTGCTCCACCATCGTGTTAAACATTAAGTGAACGCCTTCCGCCTCCAAATGATGCTGCAGCTTCGCATAAATCTTATATCCCATCTCGGTACCCAGGTGGCGAATCGGACATTCTATCAATTTCAGATTCGCATTGATAGCCTTTCTTCTTATCTCGCGAATTTCCTTTTCCTTGTCCACACCATATACATTTTCATCCGCGCCGAATTTCAAATAAACGCCGTCCGATTCTTCGATTAATTTCAGCGTCTCGTCATAACCCAAGATTGCCGGCAGATTTCCTCCCACATCGGGAGATAATGACAGCTTTCCGTCGGAAAATGCACCCGCACCGGCAAAGCCCGTCGTAATAGAACAAGGCTTACAGCCGACGCATTGTTTGGTTACGCGCTTCGGGCAGCGTCTATTCTCGATGGAACGCCCTTTCTCCACCACTAAAACCTTTAAATCCTTATTCTTATCCATTAACTCATACGCGCAGAAGATACCCCCCGGGCCTGCGCCTATAATAATTACGTCATAATTTTTTTCCATTTGATTTTCCCCTTATTTCGTATGATTAGATATATAAAATATCCGCCAACATTATACCACAACCTTTATACTACTGCCTACATTTGTTTTAGTAACCACTATTTGTTTTTCAATCTTTTCCGATAGCTCGGGAACATGAGAAATAATCCCGATCAAACGATCTTTTTCCACAAGAGACATAAGCGTCCTGCAGGCCTGTTCCAACGATTCGCTGTCCAGAGAGCCGAATCCTTCGTCAACAAAGAGCGTTTCTACACGAATACCGCCACTGTAGCTTTGAATCACGTCGCTCATTCCGAGGGCAAGAGCCAAGGAAGCCTTAAAAGCTTCACCTCCGGACAATGTCTTAACCGAACGATATTTTCCCGTATAATAATCAAATACCTGCATTTCCAGATTGTCTTTCGTCCTGCCGTCGCTTACTTCTTCCGGCCTCGACAGTTCAAATCGACCATTTGTCATCTTGAAAAGCCGGATATTTGCCGCCCTCAGTATTTCTTCAAAATATCCTGCAAGCACATACTGTTCAAAAACAAGTCGTTTCGGATTATTGCCGGAAGCAAGGTTATCCAAGTCCTTGACCATTCCATACTCCCTGTTCAGCTTCTGCAGACGACAGAGCTTCTCCTGCAGTGACTTTCTTATTTTCTTTGTCTCCTGTAAGCGGTAATTCCACTTGCTCTGCATAGAAAGTGCCTCCTGCTTCTCTTCACGCTTCCTTCTCAGCTCTCCCTCCAACGCAGAAATATCCGTTTTTTCTTTCCCTTGGGTTTCTTCACTCAGGTGAATAATCATGTTATCCGATGCCTGCAGCTTTCTGTAATAATCGTTTATTTCACTTTCCAGAAGAGTAATCTGCGCATTGCTCCGTATGCTCTGTTTAAAAATGTGAAAATCCGAAAATCCCGCTTCTTCATATTTTCTTACGAATATGGCTTCCGTTTCCTCAACCTTATTTTTTTGAGCAGTAATCTCCTCCCCAAGCTTTGCCAATGCTGCCGTCTTTTCCTCTTCCTGTACTTGTAGCTTCTGATATAAGAGTACTATTTTCTCATATTCAACCTGCGGCATTCCGTTCACAACTTCCAGAACGCTTTCTTCAATTGCCGCGAGCCGATGTGAAGTTTCTTCTATCTGCCGATTCATATCCTCTTCCTGATCAATTTTTCCCTGTACTTCTCCTTTGCAGGCAGAAGTCTTCCCATGAATTTCCATCAAACTTTGATTTGCCTTATGATAAATCTCTCTCAGATTTTTCAGCTTTTCTTCATCCGGAACATCCTCTGTAGACTCGGCAATATCTGGATGTTCGAGCGATCCGCAGACGGGACAGGGCTCGCCCTCCCGCAAAAGCCGTGCCGCAATGCCGATTGCCGCCCATTTATATAGCCGGTCCGCAGTTTCGTACGCTTCCTTTTTTTCTTCCGCCACCGCTTCCTTTTCCAAATATTCCTTTTGTAGTTTACATAATTCTTCCTGTTTCTTTTCTTTTTGTCGCCGTATCTCGTTTAAAAGCGTCTTTTTTTCATTATAAGTGTTTCTGCATTCATAAGCGGTCATTATTCTATCCCGCTTGTCATAAAGGGACTGTATATCGCTTTTTCTTTCTTTCAGCTCTTCCAGCTCTTTCCCATTCTCTTGCTCTTTTTTAAGCAATGCCTCAAGCTGCTTCTTTTCATTCTCACTTTTAATATAGTCTCCGGTAAGACTTGCCGCCGCTCTTGCTTTTTTCAACTCCTCTTCTTTTATTTCGATTTCGTTCTGCTTTCCTTTTAAGGCGTTGTTGGTTTCCCGCTCTTTTTCTAGTTTACATAATTTTTCATTTATTTGCTCCGCAAGGCTTATTTTTTCCGTTAAAGCAGTCGTCTCCTTCTCCAGACTCACATACTTTTCTTGTGCCTCCGTAAAAGCAGTCTCATATTTTTTTAATGTTTCTCCCAAACGTTCGAGCACCTTCTCATAATGATAGTTTTCTCCCGATAAGAGCGTTAGGAGCTCTTCATCATTCTCTATTCCTCCAGCGCTAAGCATATGGATATCCTCTTCCATGCGATGCCTGCATTCCATAACCTGCTTGTACAGCTCACCGGAACGGCTACGTAAGTTCCCCGCAAATTTATCATATACGGAGGTAGCGAATATTTCCCTGAAGATTCTCGTTTTTTCTGCCGGAGATGCGGACAGAAGCTTGGCAAACTCTCCTTGGGCTATCATGGAAATCTGCTTGTACTGGCGATAATCGAGTACGAGTATCTCCTGTATCTTGCGGTTTACCTCACTGCTTCCCTGAATCACGTTCCCATCAGGCATATACAGTACCGCGTTTTCTTTCTCTTTTGTATATTCTCCGCTTCCATTCTGCCGCCTTTTCGGGCGAAGATACTCGGGATTGCGCACGATACGGTACTCCTCCCCCCCATGCTGCATCAGAAGCTCTACGAAAGTTGGCGTATCCGCATCCGCGAAATCGCTGCGTACGCTGTTTTTCTCCCGCATTTCACCGCTCATGGCCCCGTAAAGAGCATAAGTAATCGCATCGAAAAGAGTCGTTTTCCCTGCGCCGGTAGCTCCGGTAATTAGAAAAAGTCCCCGTTCCTCCAATCTGGTGAAGTCAACTTCCACCTTATCTTTATACGGCCCCCAGCCGGAAAGTATCAGAATCCTCGGTTTCATATTCTCTCCTCTCCTTCCGTCTCTTTTGCCGTTTCTTCAATAATCGCCATACGCTCCTCATCCGGTTCTTCATTCCGAATGACCTGATAAAACCCTGCAAAAAGCTCCGGTATACTCTTTCTTTTTTCAGGCGCTTTGCTTTCGTATTCCGCACTTGCTCCGTCTGCATTTTTCATGAGCACAACCTGCATTATATTAGGGTAAACGCACCTTAATGTACCTATAGGATCGATCAACTCGTCCTGGTCGGTGAGCTGTGCCTGAATATAATCAAACCTATCCGCCGCTTCCACAACCTCGTCGGCCATCAGTTCTTCCATTCTACCTCTGATTTTTCGCATTTCATGCAAGGGAGAAAGAGATATCTGCTCTATCGACAGCTCTCCTTTTTCCCTTATCTCCACAAGATTCACCGTTTTTCTCTGGCCCGCCTCCGAAAAAGAATACGAAAGGGGCGCACCTGCGTAGTAAACCTGTTCTTCTCCGATTTTCTGCGCCTTATGGATATGCCCTAGCGCCACATAATCGAAGCCTTCCAAAAGAGATGCTTCCACATTATCCAGTCCGCCCACATGTATCGTTGTCTCCGCGTCGGAAAGCTCCGGTTCCCTGTCTTTGTTCGTTACAAAGAAGTGTGTGACCAGTATGCGACGGATGTCGCCTTTATCTTCTTCCGCTGTCAATAGCTTCTCCACGGCTTCGCCGCTTGTTCTCGCTCCCACTAATGCCGGTTTTATAAAAGGCAGCAAAACAAAGGTAATTTCTCCATACGCATCGCGAAAAGTGACTTTCTTTAACGCATCTTTATATACTCCCGCTATATAAATTCCTTTATCCTGCAATATTTCCGCCGCGAATCCTACTCGCTCCGGCGAATCGTGGTTACCGCTTATCAAGAGCACCGGAACCTCCAACTTTACCATTTGCGTAAGGAAGTCATTCAGCAGCGTCACCGCTTCCGCAGGCGGAATCGCCCTGTCATATATGTCTCCGGCAATCACTACGGCTTCTGCTTTTTCTTTTTTTACGATATTTATTATCTGCCCCAGAATATATTTCTGATCCTCCAGCATGGAAAAATCATTTACGGTTTTCCCAATATGCAAATCGCCCGTATGCAGAAATCTCATAAATATAGCTCCCCATTCTTCTTATACCATGTATCTCCGTTTGTAAGTATATAATCTTCCTTCTCCATAATCGCATTAATAAAGTCCCGGATATCTGCAAGTTTGCGTTTAAACGCTATTCCGCCTCCTAAGAGTGCCGTCATATGAATATCTGAACCCGCGATCATAGGCAGATGATTTTCCCTCGCATACGCAATCGCTCTCTCATCAAAAACAGGCTCATTGTGCGCCGTACTTCTGCGATTGGAATGCGTAGCGTTAATTCCTTCCACTCCGTCCACCCAGTTCGGATACAGTCTTATCTCGGGAATATAATATTCTTCTCGGAATGGGTGGGCATGAATTACCATACCCCCTGCCTGTTTTACAAGGCAATACTGCTCCTCCACCGAGGCTTGTCTCAGTTCCGGGCAGGTTAGCATGAAATCCTTTTCCACTCCATAAATCAAAAACTCCGTTCCCTGATATCCGGCTTCGTATCCAAAAAAAACATCCAATCCTATTTTGTCTCCGGTTCGTTTTGCATCCTCATAGCCTTTTGCGAACTCATTTACCCACTCTTTCCACGCCTTTGCGCGGTTCACTGTCGTATTTCCTCCCCAGTTGTGATCCGTCACAATGATTCCCGTATAACCTGCATCCTTGCAGGCTCGAGCCATTTCAGCCCCTGTATTACGGGCGCATGCACTGCTTTGAGAAGTGTGTAGATGTGTCTCATATAGGTAAGGATATTCATCCTGTAAATTTATTTTCTGCATTTCTTTTTCCTGCCTTTCCTCACACAGCATATCACATTTTATCGTTTCATGCATTTTAAAACAGATAATTTGCCGTAAAATTCTCTATTGCACTAAGATAAATAATAAGATAAATAGAAAGGACCGTACATTAATGTCCAAACATTAATCATACAGCCCTCATTAATCTCTCTTTTATTTTTACTTAATTTCTCTTTATTGAATCTCCACGAGCCAGCCCTTCGGCGCTTCTATTTTTCCCATCTGAATTCCTGTCAAAGTATCGAACAGTTTCTTTGTAACAGGTCCCATATCGCTCATGCCGCTGGGCAAATAGATTTCTTTGCCATGGTCTACAATCTTGCCTACCGGCGAAATAACTGCTGCCGTACCGCAAAGGCCACACTCTGCAAAGTCACTTACTTCCTCCAGATAGACTTCTCTCTCTTCAACTTCTAATCCAAGGTATTCCTTCGCCACATACATAAGCGAACGCCTTGTGATAGACGGCAGGATACTGCCGGACTTCGGTGTTACCACTTTATTGTCCTTTGTGACAAACAGGAAATTAGCACCGCCGGTCTCTTCAACTTTCGTCTTCGTAGCCGCATCCAGATACATATTCTCATCAAATCCGTTATTATGTGCGGATACAATCGCATGCAGACTCATCGCATAGTTAAGTCCTGCTTTAATATGCCCCGTGCCGTTCGGAGCCGCACGGTCAAAATCACTGACGCAAATAGTAAGCGGCTTTACTCCTCCTTTGAAGTATGGTCCGACCGGAGTCGCAAACACTCTGAACTGATACTCGCTTGCCGGTTTAACGCCAATTACCGGATTGCTGCCAAACATATAAGGCCGCAAATACAAAGTCGCTCCCGAACCAAACGGAGGTACGTAAGCTTTATTGGCCGCTACGGTCTGAACTACCGCATCTACGAAACGCTCCTGCGGAAAAACAGGCATTTCCATTCTTTTCGCCGAGTCTTCCATACGTGCCGCGTTTAAATCAGGACGGAAAGTAACGATACGCCCATCCTCCGTAGTATAAGCCTTCATTCCTTCAAAAATTGTCTGCGCATACTGCAATACACCTGCACATTCGCTGATAGTCACCATAGAATCCTCTGTAAGGACACCTTCGTCCCAAGCGCCATCTTTATAGTTAGAGACATATCTTTTATCTGTCTCTATATAACCAAAACCAATGTTTGCCCAATCCAGATTTTTCTTTTCCATATTCTCTGCTCCTCTTCAGCCGATTTATGCCGGTTTTTATTTTCTCTACATTATTATACTTTTTTAATTAAAAGTCAATAATTCCCATCGGCATTTATCTATTTTTCAGGAATTTTCTCATATTTGATAAATTGATATGCAATATCAAAATAAGTCTGTTCGTCGCTGTCCGCCGTAATCTTCCACTCCGGCAACACATCGAGGTTGGGAAAATACGCATCCGCAGCATAGCTATGGTCTATTCTGGTCACATGCGCTACATTGCAGTATGGCAACATCTGACGATAAATGCTTTCGCCGCCTATGATATATATATCCTCGCTGTTATACTTTGCAAGCTCCTCTAAAAGCTCCTCCAGATTATGCACTACAATGGCATCCTTCACCTTATAATCCGGATTGGAGGACAGGATAATATTAGTCCTGTTTTTTAACGGCATTCTCTGAGGAAAGGTATCCAGCGTCTTCCTTCCCAGAACAACCACTTTGCCCGTTGTCTCTTCACGAAAATGCTTATGATCGTTGGGAATCCTTATCAACAGCTCTCCCTTATTGCCTATTGCCCAGTTATTATCTACCGCCACTATCAAATTCATAGCTTCTCCTCCGTATTTTTATTGCTCTTTGCACTGCATAATATTATATCAAATCGCTATAGGTATATTCTCCACCTGCGGTCCTGTCACATAATTTTCTAATTTCACATCGCTTCTCGTAAATTCATAAAAATCATTAATATCCGGATTCAACGTAAAAGCAGGCGCATCATAAGGCTGTCTGCTTATCAACTCCTTAATAATCGGAATATGCCTGTCATAAATATGAGCGTCCGCGATAACATGTACCAGCTCTCCCACATTCATGCCGCACACCTGTGCCAGCATGTGTACAAGTACAGCATACTGTACTACATTCCAGTTATTCGCTGCCAGTACATCCTGAGAGCGCTGATTGAGAATTGCATTTAAGGTAAGCTTATTCGCACCTTTTTGCTGCGTTACATTAAAAGTCATGCTATACGCACAGGGATAAAGATTCATCGCATGCAAATCCTGATGCACGTATATATTGGTCATAATACGACGGCTAAACGGGTTATTCTTCAAATCATAAATCACTCGATCCACCTGATCCATCATACCTTCTCTATACTGATGCTTTACCCCCATCTGGTAACCGTATGCTTTTCCTATGGAACCGTCCCTATCTGCCCATTCATCCCATATATGACTATGCAAATCCTTCACATTATTGGATTTTTTCTGCCATATCCAAAGCATTTCATCCGTAGCGCTTTTTAAAGCTGTCTTGCGAAGCGTCAGTATCGGAAATTCCTGTGATAAATCATAGCGATTCACCACACCGAATTTCTTAATGGTATAGGCGGGCGTTCCGTCCTCCCAATGCGGACGAACTTTTTCTCCCTCCGTACTCGTACCGTTTTCCAGTATATCATTACACATGTCAATAAATATTTTATCCGCCAGACTCATATTAGTTATTTTCTCCTATCTTTTTCTTCTGTCATTCATTATTTGTCCCACTTATCGCATAGAGAATTAATCTGATCCGCAAAACGTGCCAGATCTTTGTTCGCTCCGCCCTCGTTCTTCTTAATAACGGCAAGCAAGCGCTGTCCTGCCGCTGTCAGACGGGTAAATACGTCGGAAGCGGTATGTCCCTTCTTCTTAACCGGTACCGGCGATGCTTCATAAATGATTTCGCCTGTTATTAGGTCGAAGCTCGTACCACTATAAGGGGCATAAGCATTTATTCCATGCTCTTTTTCCAGGCATGCGGCAAAAGCATCACAAACGGTGCTTTCTCCGTGTACAACAAATACTTTATCCGGCTTTTTCTTAAAGCCCTTTACCCATTCAATCAGCCCATCCTTATCCGCATGTCCGCTGATTCCCTTCAATACACTGATATTCGCACGAACCTCTATGATCTCTCCGAAAAGCCGCACTTCATCCGCGCCGTCCACAAGCGTCCTTCCCAGCGTTCCGTTCGCCTGATATCCTACGAATAGTACGGTACATTCGGGGCGCCAAAGATTATGCTTTAAATGATGCCTTATCCTTCCGGCCTCGCACATACCGGAGGCAGATATGATCACTTTGGGCGTGTTTTCAAAGTTGATTGCCTTGGATTCGTCGCTTGTAATTGACAAATGCAGTCCCGGAAAACGTAGAGGATTGATTCCCCGATTGATGAAATCCATCGCCTCTTGGTCGAAGCAACTGCTCACATTCTTTTGAAAAACATCCGTAGCTTCCACTGCCAGAGGGCTGTCTACATAAACAGGGAAATTCGAAGCCCCGTTCAAACGTTTTTCCGCCTTAATCTGCCGTAAAAAATAAAGCATCTCCTGCGTTCTTCCTACCGCAAAGGATGGAATCACAACATTGCCTCCGGCATTGAACGTATTTTGCAGAATTTCGGTAAGCTCCGCCACATAATCGGGCCTGATTTCAGAGTGTATTCTATCCCCGTAGGTAGATTCCATTACTACATAATCCGCTTCTTCCGTCTTTTTCGGATCTTTTATAATCGGCTGATTCTTGTTTCCCAAATCGCCGGAAAATACTATCTTTTTTGTAATCCCGTTCTCGGTCATCCATACTTCAATGCTCGCAGAACCAAGGAGGTGCCCCACATCCGTAAAACGGATGCGGACACCCTCGCACAAGTCTATTACCTGGTCATATTTACATGGTACGAGCCGCTTGATGACTCCATCTGCATCCTCCATTGTATATATAGGTTCATGAGGTTCGATTCCTGAATGTCTCTTCGCCTTGCGGTTCTTCCACTCCGCCTCATGCATTTGTATATGTGCGCAGTCGCGCAACATAATGTTGCATAAATCTGTAGTTGCTTCCGTAGCTAATACTTGTCCCCTGAATCCTTTCGCGTATAGCCCGGGAAGCATGCCGGAGTGATCTACATGGGCATGTGTCAGAAGTACATAATCAATCAGTGCTTCTTCCATCGGCAACTTTGCATTTTCATATATCTGAACTCCCTGCTCCATACCGCAGTCAATGAGAATATATTTTCCATTTACTTCTATGAGGTGGCAGCTTCCTGTCACTTCGTGAGCAGCCCCAATAAATGTTAGTTTCATATATAAACGCCTTTCTGTCCGACTTACAGACACAACTCCCCCTTGTACATTATATATGTTTTTATTGATATTTAGCTATAAGCTTCTATGATTCCTCCCTTTTTCAAATAACAGCTTAACATTTCCGCTATCTGCTTAACACTCGCCGCAATATTTTCCCGATAGAACAGACAATCTATCTTTTTATACTGCCCGATAACGGCTCCTGCAAATAATTCCAAATCCTCCTCGCTGTTTGCATCCCCGTGGAAGAAAAATACTTTCCTTCCGTATTCTTGTTCAACTTTTTCCTTCAGTAAGCATCCGGCTTCTTTATCGATGTCCATAAAAGCGATGGTGTAATCCTGTCTCGCGTACCTTTCCACGAGACGGCTCCCTTCACCTTTAGCACCGCCCACCACTATGCATATTTTTTTTTGAAGCATGGTCTTATCTCCTTGTTTATTGGATTTATTCTTAGAGTACTCGTTCAGCGCGCCTTGAACTATTTTTATTATACAAAAATCGACTATCCTTATCAAGAAATAAAGAGCTTCACGCGATGCTTTACATTATACTGATTTACATAATATCGTTTAAGTTTTACATTATTTCGTTATTTTAATTCGTTTGCCATCGTGTAGAACTGATAATAAATCCCCCGTTTTTGCAGCAAAGTCTCGTGGTTTCCCTCCTCCACGATGCCTTCTTCCGTCAGTACCAATATCCTGTCAGAATTACGTATACTGGAGAGCCTGTGATCTATGGTAAGAGTGGTTCTTCCTTCCGACAATCTGGAAAGAGACTGCGCTACGGCGAACTCGCTTTCATTATCTAACGCTGCGGTCGCCTCATCCAATATAATGATGGGCGGATTCTTTAAAAACACTCTAGCAATACTGATCCTTTGCTTCTGCCCTCCTGAAAGCTTCACTCCCCGCTCGCCCACATAAGTATCATAGCCGTCTATAAGCCCCATGATAAAGTCGTGTGCACCCGCTTGTTTGGCGGCCTCTATTACTTCCTCTCTTCGTGCATCTTGTCTTCCGTATATAATGTTCTCATACACCGTTCCCGAAAAAAGATACACATCCTGCTGCACAATTCCTATATTCTTGCGTAGGCTTTTTAATGTGATATTCTTGACATCTTCTCCGTCTATGGTAATCCTGCCCTTCGTTACATCGTAAAAACGCGGAATCAAATTGCAAAGTGTCGTTTTTCCTCCTCCTGAAGGCCCTACGATTGCCACTTTCTCTCCGCTCTTTATCCGAAGGTTCAAGTTATTGAACACAATGTTATGGTCATCCGGATATGCGAAGCTCACATTTTCAAAAACGATGTTTCCTGAAGTATACGTCATAGCTTTCGCATCCGGCTCGTCAAAAATCTCTATATCCGCATCCATAATCTGCAAGAAACGTTCTATTCCCGTCATGCCTCTCTGGAATTGCTCAGCGAATTCAATAATACGCCGAATTGTTGCTATCATTGTCGTCACATATAGCATATATGCGACCAAATCGCCCGCCGCAATCAGCCCCTTCACGAGAAAGATGCCTCCGGCCACTACCACTGCAAGATACATGATTCCGTCGAACATTCTAGTAGAGGTCTGAAAGGTTGCCATATAACGGTACATCTTCTTTTTAATAAGGAGAAAATCCTCATTATCTTTGGCAAATTTTTCGTTCTCCGCATCCTCGCCTGTAAAAGCCTTCACTACCCGTTGGCCAAGCAAACTATCCTCTATTCTAGCATTCAGCTCGCCGATCTGGTTCCTCTGCCTGCTGAAAGCGCTCCTCATCCTGAAATTCAGGGGCATGCATACTGCAATCATAATCGGAACAAATATGAAGATAATGAGTGTAAGAAACAGATTAATCCTTGCCAGTACGATAAAAGAAGTGATTATTTTTATTGCCGCAATGAAGAATTCCTCCGGACAATGATGGGCGAATTCCGTCACATCGAATAAATCGTTAGTAATCCTTCCCATAATCTGTCCGACCTTCGTATTGTTATAATAGGTGTCGGATAATTTCTGCAAATGGGAATATGCGCTCCTACGCATATCAGTCTCAATCTTCGCACCCATTACATGTCCCGTATTAGCCATATAATAGCTGGCAATACAATCCACAATTCTGAGAGTCAGATATAACAGGCCGAGCTTTCCTATCGTTCCTACCGACAACTCCGCCAAGTTATACAAACCCTCATTGGTAATGTATCTCATAATAAGCGGCAGCACTAACTCGCACACTGTAGTCAGTGCCGCGCAAAATAAATCTATAAAAAGTATTTTTTTGTAAGGTCTGAAATAAGGTGAAAATCTCTTCAGCAACTCGCTTGTCTTATATTGTCTGTTATTCATTTTCTTTCTCCTGAAGTCCGATATCAATTATAGCATAACTTCCGGCTATAAATCAAACCCGAAAGGCTGGCTGCGGTACCGGTGAAGATTTTCTTTCCGCAATTCCTCCGATAATTAACAATTCGTGCACCAGGAGAGGGGTACATGACAGCGCTGCAAGGCAGCCCCATTCGGTTAAGGTAAGCCTCGTCGTCCCGAACAGCCCGACAAAATAAGGAATCTCTGTTACCAGAACCTGTAAGCCAACGCCTACCACAGACGCAAAGATCATATAGCTGTTGGAAAAATGATTCATGCGAAATACCGATTTATTCACATCCCGCATACCTATTGCATGGAATAATTGACTCATCCCGAGTACCGTAAATGCATGGGTCTGCGCTTTATTGAGGAGTTCAGACAGCTTCAGCATCGCTTCCATATTATGAATATTCACCGGAAGGCCTTGTCTAACTAATTCAGCATACGGAACTTGCAGGAACGCTGTAATGCTTATTGTTGCAATGACTATGCCATAACATAACGTGCATGCAAACCCGCCGCGTGCAAAAAGATTTTCGTTGCTCTCTCTCGGTCTCTGCCGCATAAGTTCTTTTCCGTCATTTTCATCCATTCCCAACGCCAATGCCGGGAAGGAATCCGTAATCAAGTTGATCCAAAGAATATGGCTGGCCTTCAAAGGGGACGGAAGGCCTACGAGAATAGCAGCAAGCATCGTAATGATTTCCCCGAAATTAGAGGAGAGTAAAAAGAGAATAGCCTTTCTGATATTCTCATAAATTCCCCGTCCCTCCTCAATCGCTTTCCTGATGGTTGCAAAATTATCGTCTGTCAATACCATGTCCGAGGCATTCTTTGCCACATCCGTGCCGTTCATTCCCATCGCAATTCCTATATCCGCAGACTTCAATGAAGGGGCGTCGTTTACGCCGTCTCCCGTCATCGCAACGATTTTACCTTTTTTCTTTAGAGCATTTACAATTTTTACTTTATGTTCCGGTGACACTCTCGCATAAACTCTGATATACTCCGCCTTTTTGTCAAATTCCTCTTCCTCAAGAAGTTCTAATTCGCTGCCGCTTAAACATTCGTCTCTCCTGACAGCGATACCCAGTTCCTTTGCAATGGCAAAAGCAGTATCTATGTGGTCTCCCGTAATCATTACCGTCTCCACTCCTGCTTCTTTAAAAGCACTGACGGCCTCTGCCGCCTCCGGCCTCGGCGGATCCATCATTCCCACTAATCCTATAAATGTAAGTTCTCTCTCAGCCGCATCCGGTGCACCTTCACGCATCGCCACTGCCAACACTCGAAGCGCTTCTGCCGCCATGTGACCCACGGCCTGCATAATATCCCCTTTGGCGGAATCTGTCATCGGTATCCTTTTCCCATGTGACAACATATATTTGCTGCATTTTAATATTTCTTCCGTACTTCCCTTTGTATAAGATATCTTTCCGCGCTCTCCCTTATGGAGTGTTGTCATCATTTTCCTATTGGAGTCAAAAGCCTTCTCATCAATTCTCGGATAGGAGCTTTCCGCACTTTCTTTTGTAATCCCATATCTTTTGGCAATATCCAGAAGAGCGAGCTCCGTCGGATCTCCGATTCTCTCGCTTCCCGAAATATCCGCATCGTTACAGAGCGCACATCCCATGAAAAGTTCCCGATATCTTTTTTCGTCCAATGCGTCCGACTGCAATGTAACGGAATCCATATAACATTTCTTTACTGCCATTTTATTCTGTGTAAGAGTCCCTGTCTTATCCGAACAAACCACATTTACCGCTCCGAGAGTTTCCACCGAAGGAAGCCGCCTGATAATCGTATTTACTTTTACCATACGCGAAACGCTAAGAGCAAGTACAATGGTAACGATGGCCGGAAGCCCTTCCGGAACTGCCGCCACTGCCAAAGATATAGCTGTGAGCAGCATATCTCCTACGTCCCTCTTCTGCAGCACAGCTACAACAAACAAAAATACGCAAATAAACACCGCAACAGCACTCAATACCTTTCCCAAATCTGCCAAACGCTTCTGGAGCGGTGTCATTTCATCCTTTGTCTCACTTATCATATCCGCTATATGGCCTATTTGTGTACCCATTCCTGTTTCTACTACGATTCCTTCTCCCCGTCCATAGGTTACATTCGTAGACATGTAAGCCATATTTCTGCACTCACTAATATTAGCCTTCCCTCCTGCCAGATATGCGGCATCCTTATCTACCGGTACCGATTCACCCGTAAGAGCTGATTCTTCGATTTTTAAACTCATTGTTTTCGTCAGTCTCAGATCCGCAGGCACCTGTCTGCCTGCTTCCAGACATACAATATCTCCCGGAACCACATCCTCCGCCAATATTTCCTTCTGCTTCCCATTCCGTTTTACGATAGCATGCGGACTTGTAAGCTGCTTCAGCGCTTCAATCGCCTTTCTTGCCTTTCCCTCCTGAACTACTCCGACAAAAGCATTCACAAGTATGACAGTAACAATGATCGCCGCATCTCCCATCTCCCCTAACAGCATAGAAACTGCCGTAGCAACGAACAGAATAAAAATAAGCGGATCATTCAGCTGTTCCAAAAACAATACTATTTTTGTTTTTTCCTTTTTTTCTTTTAATTTGTTCTTTCCATACTGCAAAAGCCTCCCTGCTGCCTCCGCATTGTTTAATCCTCTTTCCGTATCACTTTTCAGTAGCTGCCCGGTCTCCCGAATCGACTTATTCTCATACATAAACATGCCTCCGCTTGTACATTGTCCTATGCTTTTATATGCCTGTACAGCGGAAAATATGTATTGTATATATAGAAAAAAGGACACCCATCTTTCGATGGATGTCCTTCTCATGTAAAAGGGGAATTTTACATTTGAACTTTCGTTCTGTAGTAAGTATAGCATACTGATTTCCAGATGTACAGTCCTTTTTTTTATCTTTTTTTATCTTTTTTTATCTTTTTAATCTTTTATAAAAATATATACCTCATTATCTTACTCAAGTGATAAATCATACTTTATCGCACGGATATAGTCTTCGACTATTTCAATAATATCCTGCTTATCCTTGTTGAGCGGAGAAATCTTCTGCCAAAGGGAATCGTAATAAGTAATAAAGGCTTTCACGATAACAGGATTATTAATGGATAAATGAACATCGGACTCTCTATGTGTAAAGTTAGATACTTCTAAAAATACAATATTCCGCTCTTTAATATAAAAGGTAATATTATTTATGAAAGAGTCTATTTCATTCTGCACAACAGCTATCCGATAATTATCATAATGCTTAATAATATATACAACATGCTCCAGATAATCAATGATATCTTGATTTTCCATGAATATTTTTTCTGTTCCGCAGCATGTATATAAATAAAGAACTTTCTTTTCACATAATTGATCCAAAATGGATAAAAAGTATATATCTTTAAAAATACATTTGGAAAGATTCTTTAAAAAACTTCTATACTGCGCCTTGTGATATTGCAAGGAAAGTTCTTTGTCCTCCACGGACAAATCAGTCTGGTTTAAAAATTTTATATATAAACTTTCAGGAATTAAAAGTCTGCTAAAACTATTGTTGTAGCTGTAATAGTTTCCACTCCTTTCATTAATTTTTGATAACATTTGATAATACACACGGCTATTATGAGGGTCATAATATTGTATGATATCGCTGGAATTATTTGTAATTAATAAGTTAACATAATTCGTAAGCACCTCGATTGACGAAGAGTTTTGCAAGAAAAAAGCGCATTCGATATCTAAGTTCGAATCATACGGAAAGCAAGATAGTGCTCCTAAGTTCGATACAATATATAATTCCTTTCTGATAGTAAAGCTCTCATATAGATTAAAATAAAAGAGTTTAACCTTACCTGTTTTAATTAAGGGAAGAATAAAATCAATAAATTTAATTACCCCCCCTACACCGCAGTCAAGTCGAATCAGAAACGTAATATACCAACCATTTTGGATCGACTCCAGAATTTTTTCTTTTAAGCGCTTTAACATTCCGTATGAAAAAAAGCAATCGTTCGGATAATTCTGGTAAGTTAAATATATTTGTTTATTCTTGCAATTCTTTTTTTCAGTAGTAAGCTCCAGCAAAGACATAAGTGTATTATAAATTGCTTCATTCCCATAGATTAACTTATAAGAATAATCCGGTCCCGTTTCATCCCGTTTATTTATAGATGTTTTAATATCGGCTAATGCAGAACCGGGCAGGTGCTTATTGCTATTTGAATAACTCAGTGCCCGGAACAATATTTTATAAATTATATCCTCGTTATTATCATACGAAGAGATATCTACACCCAATTGTATTATAAGTTCATCAACGATTTTCATCTGCAAAGGATTGTTAATATATATTGTCAGATATTGTGCGATATTCTTTAGGTACGGGACTGCGGGAATTCTCTTTTCGTGCACCCATCGATTCACTAAGGAACTATCAACATTGATTGCTTTCGCTAGCTGGCTCATACGTATATTTGATATTGAGAGCAGCGTCTTAAGACATCTGCCAAAAGTCATTTCATTCTCCAATTTTCATACTCCTTTTATCTTTTGATCCTTAATTTACAACCCGGAAAAATTAATTGTGTTTGTCATGTCAATGACATTGACATTTTACATGGGCATATTTTAAAAGCGACAAATTTCAATTATACTTTTTATTATATGACAATTATATCAATAATTATATCAAAAAGTATATACGTTAATAATAATTATTACTATTTGATATACAATTGGTACAAAATGATCGGCCAGGAATGGAGGAAAGCGAAATGGATAAATTGAGGGCTGGGACAAAAATAAGTATTAAAATAAAATTGATTTTATATTTTACGCTTATTGTTTTATTCGCATCAACTGTGTTAGGTATTATAAGTACACAAATAGCAAGTAATATTATTTCAAAAGAAGCGGAAAGCACTATGATAGCATTGGTAAAAGAGGCTACTAAACTGGAGAAAAACCGCCTAGATACTCAAAACAAAGCTCTGGAAACCATAGCGTCATTAGAAGATATACAAAACATGAGCTGGAATAAGCAGAAACCGATTTTGACGGAAGTTATGGAGCAGTCCGAGTTTATGGAATTAGGAATTATACAACCGGATGGGTTGGTTAAGTACAGTAACGGAGATACTCTTCAATTAACGGAGAGCGATAATGTTATCGATGTATTAAACGGAACCGAATCTGTAATTGACTTTCGAATCAGCAATGTAACCGGCAGTCTCGTCCTCGCGCAGGCAGTCCCCATTATAAAAGACGGCACGGTCGTCGGCGGCGTTCTTGGCCGAAGAGATGGAAGCTCTTTGAGTAAAATGGCCGAAGATACGGGATATGGCGAGAACGGTTATGGATATATTATTAACAGTGAAGGAACCGTAATCGGACATAAAGATATGGATCTGGTGACCAGTCAGTATAATCCTCTCCGAGAAGCGGAAGCGGATCCGAACCTTGCCGAGTTGGGTGAGACCATACAAAGAGCACTTACAGAGAAAGAGGGGGTAGGTAAATATTTATTTAACGGAAATAGGCAATACGTCAGCTTTTGCGCAATTCCGGATACAGATTGGACCTTTATTTTTGTAGCAAGCGAGGCTGAAATACTGCAGCCTATTGCCACTTTGCGCAATGCTATTTTTTCGATTGTATCGGTTGTACTTATTATTTGTGTCATCATTACATATATAATAGGGAGTTCCATATCGAATCCTATTATTAAAACTGTTTATTTGGCAAATAAAGTTGCTGCTTTGGATTTAACGGAAAATATCGAGAAAAAATATCTTAAAAGAAAAGATGAATTGGGAAATCTGGCAAAAGCTTTGCAAAGCATATCAAACAGCTTTAGACATATTATTCTGGAAATCAATGAATCTTCCAAGCAAATGACTATAGCTTCCAAAGACTTGACCGAGATCTCACAACAGACAGCAAGTGCTTCCGAAGAGATAGCAAAGGTTGTGGAAGAAATAGCACAAGGTGCTTCAGAACAGGCAAAGTATACCGAGGACGGCTCCATTAAAGCGGCGGCGCTGGGAAACAGTATTGAAATCATTCAATCCCACATCGGCAATGTAAAAGCCCTGTCAGAAAAGGTATCAGACGTAGTCGATGAAGGGTTAGCAGAAATAGATTCTTTAGGCAGAATAACTATAGAAAACACAACAGCGGTAGACGATATTTACGATGTTATTATGAAAACAAATGAAAGTTCAAACCGTATTGTTGAAGCAAGTAATGTAATAGAATCTATCGCAGCACAGACTAATTTATTATCTTTAAATGCCGCAATTGAAGCCGCAAGAGCCGGCGAAAGAGGTAAGGGGTTCGCTGTCGTGGCAGAGGAAATAAGAAAACTGGCAGAGCAATCGGCAGACTCTACAAAATTAATCAATGAAATTGTAAACGAATTACAGGACAATACGAGTAATGCTGTTCATACAATGCAAAAGGTTAAAGCAATATCAAAAGAGCAGGCAAACAGTGTAGATAACAGTAAGAAAAAATATATCATGATCTCAGATTCAATGCAGGAATCTCAAGAGGCTGTAATTGTATTAAGCGACAAGGGTAATGAAATGAATCAGATGAGGAAGGATATTCTGGATGTTCTGTCAAACTTGTCCGCTATTGCCCAGGAAAACGCAGCGGCTGCCGAGGAGGCATCAGCCTCAACACAAGAACAGACAGCTTCTGTGGAGGAAGTAGCTGCAACCAGCGATCACCAATCCGCACTTGCAAAGAAATTACATTCACTTATTGAAAAGTTTATACTATAGGGCTTTAATAGTCGTTTTCTAAAAAGGAATAGCAGTTTCCAAAATAAGGAGACTGCTATTTTACTGCATTTATTAGAGCACGCGAGGCAAGACTTGAAGCCACCTTTCAGCACGCTCTTTATTATTTTTATTCCTGTACCGGCAGACAGAACTCCTCAGCTCGATATACATCAAACCACTTTATTGTACCTATCATTATATACTTCTGTGACACATCTTCACCAAAATAATCACTTGGCTTTCCGCCTTGATGCAGCATTACAAGGTTGCTCTTCCCGAAATAAGAAGCCCGCGCTGCTTCCAAATAGTAGTCGGCCACGGAGAATCCGTTCCAATCTGATACATAATTGGAGTACTTTTGGCTTCCATCTATCAGACGACAGCATTCTGTAGTTTCATCATCGTTCACGAATACTATATTGTCCACATTCTGTTGCTTAAAATATTGACATAACTCGACACAGTAGTCATGTTCCCCCAACGCATGGGTCGCATCCTTCCAGCTTACCATACTAACTAACAAGATGCTCCCGGCAAGACATAGCTGTACCACAGTATGGAAGACATTATTCCATTGGATTGACTGTACACTTATCCAATAAGCCAACAAAATAAGCAGCGCCACAGCTCCTATGAGATAATAGCGGTATTCCATTACGGTATTAGTCACCGCATATCTGGCATCACATAGAGTCAGAATTACTACATTGCACATTACTATCGACATGAGATACTGGTATAATTGGTGAGTCTTTGTTTTTTTAAACATAGAGTACAGATAACGTATCCCTATATAAATCAACAATAAAACCAACAGCCATTTTAATGCGTAGGCGATACCATTGACAGACATTACTTTTATTTCTGTATTCGGCAACGCATCAAAGAGCCTAAACAGCCCATTCAGACTTACTTCCAGGTAAGTTATGAAATTATCACTCTGTACCAGTCTAATATCCATCCCCTTGGCATTTATCTTACAGAATATATTCAGAAAAAAACCTCCGAGAGCGGCCAGAACACTTCCTGCTGCTACTATGTACTGCCATCTGTCGTACCGCTCCCAGCTTTTTTGCAGCAATATGTCATATGCGATAAAGCAGATAATAGGAAGTATACAGCTAACAAAAATATAGATACCACTGGAAAAAGATGATAAAAATAATAACCCGATATACAAGATTCCCAATCCAATTTTATGAAAATAAGCTTTTTCAAATAAAAGCATTACAAAAAATAGCGGAAGAAACACCTTGATAATATACTGTGAACCATTCAGATATAGCATATTAAAATAATCAAGCATACCATAGGCATAAGGCGTAAGAATTAAATTTATTGCTAAGAAACGATATTCTGTCTGCACCTGAAAGTTTTTTAACAGCCGAAATACAATATACATAGAAAATGCGAGCAAAATGGAATTTGATACGGCAAAAGCTATATATATGTTTTTACATATACCATAAATAGGCAATGCCAATAGCATGGCACTGTCTATTTCCAGCGTAGTGGTATATTGCCAATTGGGCAGAAGCAAACTTTTGTTGTTCCAGATTTCAATGGCATGGACAAATAACTTTGCTGAGTCAGAATCAATGGCTCGGTCTGTGTTCGCCAGATTAAACCAAACAATCCATAAATACTGAACCAGCGCGAGTCCGGCAAAAACCATCCAATGAATGTTCTTTTTCAGATTGGGATATTTTTGTAATACTTGAGATGTCATATCTGTTCCCCTTCTTGTGTTTCCAAAATAAAAAATCCTGATCAACTCTTTAATTATAATTTTTACTGATTTATGTAGGGGAAAGTATAAATAACAAATATGTAGAAATTGTGACGTACTTTTTAAATTATTCTTAATGTTCGGAATGTCTGGTCGGAGAACCGGTATCTGTTTTTCAAATAGATCTTTAGAAAAATTTACTCAAAAAAGTCAGCGGCTTTCGAAAATTCCGAAAGCCACTGACTTACTGTATTTATTAGAGAGAGCGCGAGACGGGACTCGAACCCGCGACCCCGACCTTGGCAAGGTCGTGCTCCACCAACTGAGCCACTCGCGCATATTTGCCCATCACCGACGGGCAAATAATAATATACTATAAGTTCATTTCTTTGTCAAATAATTTTTCTTACTTTTTTACGAATTCTATTCCCCTGAATCCTCCGGCTGCTCTGTCGTTTGATCCGTTCCTGCATCTTGTGAACCTTCCTGATCTGCTATCGTCTCATCTGCAGAAGGGACCTCGTTCTGGTCTACCCTATCTCTGTATTTTACCCTATATATTCTCTTAAGAGACTCGTTTATACGTTCCTCCGCAATTACACCATCCTTTACCGCCGTCAACACTCCGTCATATGCCGCCTGAAAATCCTCCGGCATAAGTATCATGTCCGCTCCCGCTTTTATTGCCGTAATTGCCGCTTCATCCGAAGCATAATATTCCGTAACTGCGGCCATATCCATGGCATCAGTTATTACAATTCCGTTATATCCGAGCTCATTGCGCAAAATATCGGTTATCACCTTATCCGACATGGAGCACGGGGTATTATCTCCCACCAAGCCGGGCGCCGATACATGACTTACCATGACAAAATCTGCCCCAGCCTCAATCCCTGACTGAAAAGGTATGAAATCGGACGCCTTCATATCCTCCAGGCTCTTCTCGGTGGTAGCCATTCCTTTATGAGTATCTTCTGTCGTGCTTCCGATTCCGGGGAAATGCTTCAGACAAGAACTTACTCCCGTATCCTGAATGCCGCTTACCATGGACGAAACCATGTCGCCTACGGCCGTAGAATCACTGCCAAAGGACCGACTGCCGATAATCGAGTTCTCCGGATCGGTTGCCACATCCGCCACCGGAGCAAAGTCCACATTAAATCCAAGTTCATATAGATAAGACGCAATCGTCGATCCTGCATTATACGCTTCCATCGTGTCGCCCGAAGCTCCGATATCTGCCATATCGCCGATCTCCGGAACCTCTATCTTGCTTTCGCCTACGCTTCTAACCGAACCGCCTTCTTCATCCACTCCCAAAAACAGAGGATATTTACTCATACTCGCTGTGTTCGACAGCATTCCCTTCAATTGTTCTTCATCTTGAATATTCTGGCTGAAATATATAAGTCCGCCGACCGCATACTGGTTTAAGGCTTCTTTCGTACCGTCTCCCGCCTTGATTGCTTTATCCACTCCGGCAAGAGCTTCGGGTGTTACCACAAACAGACCGGCTACTTTATCCTCCAATGGCATTTCCGCAATACATGTCTCTACCATTTCTTCCAGCCAGTCCACCTCTTCCGCAGGTTCTTCCACCTCCGACTCGGGAGGTTCTACCACGGCTTCCTCCTCACTGGATATCTCCTCCAGTTGGGCCGCCAGTTCTTCCGCCTGTTTTTTTTCCGATATGTTCTTGGCGAGAGTACGAACGCCGATAGCCGCGCCCATGATTATCCCCGCCAAAAGTATAATCACAGAAATATACGCTACCACTTGGTTACGAACTCTTCTTTTTCTCCTGTATTCTCGTCTAACATCAAAATCTCTATTATTATCTTCCATAATCCACTCCAGCCTGATATATATAGCTTATCATAACCCATTTTTTCATATTTTTCCATAATTTTTTACTTTTCGATAAAAAACAAAATAACTTAGAAGAGGATACCGATTATAAAAATCAATACCCTCTCCTAAACTATGCTATCCAATGGCCTATACCTCCATTTTTTTATTTTTTATCTTTCGTACTCTTTCCATTCCTCTTTTGTACTACCGTACTGTAACGGTTGATAGCTTTTTATCAGATGATTATCATCTGATAATTTATCCTATGTTCTTCGTTACTTTTTCTTATGTACTCGACTACTACTTCTTTTGTGCATTCACTCTTTTGTACTTCTAAATTAACGTTTTCGGTGGTCCATACCTCTCTTTCTTTTTTCTTTTGTACTTTATTTATATTAATTTCTTTTGTTATGTTTACATTATAAGATACAAGCCTACATTTGTCAACACATTTTTTCTTTTTATTTGATATTTTTTCATTTTATATTATTTTGTGGTAAATTATTACATATCTGTTATATTTTTTTAAAATATGCAATGATTATTGGATTATATTTCCTTTATTGTCAATATATTCACTTAATTTTCTCTGTATTTCGTCCTTTTCACTGCTATTAATTATTACCTTGCAGCTTCCTTGAGATTTAGTATAATATAGCTATATATCAAAAATCTATAAAGGAGGGATGTCATCATCTGTAATCCTTTTTTAACGGAGGGAGTTCTTGGTCTAAACGCCTCCGTCAACAAGCTAATCATTGCCAAAATGCCCGATTGTTCCGTAACCCAGGAGCTTACCGGCAAAAGCGCACAGGATATTTTTTCTACCGATTTATTCATAAAAGAAATTAAAAAATCCGCAGATAAATTGCAAATCGACATTTCTTCTCTGGAAGAAAAATCTTTGCCTTTATATCTGGAAACTTGCTTGAAAAGCGACCAACCTGCCGTTTCCTCGGAAGCGCACAGAATTATAAAGCTTTTTGGAGAGCGACTCGCCGTGATACTTCTCTGTTTAAAAGAAGGCAGTCCGGAAAACCGAGCTGCCCGCCTGGATTGGTCCGATGTACATTGGAATTATTGGAATTCTCTGGAACATATTATCCTGGTCGGCGGACTTGCCAGTCCTCCGCTCGGAGAACAGCTAAAGCAATATATGGAGCATGTATTTGTTCTTTCCGGCAAAAAGCCTTATAACATCATTCTCGGCAAAGATTCTACTTATGCCGCTTTACGGGGCTGTTCTACATATCTGGCAAACAATTCGGCATTTCAGGTCAACCTGATATTCGATTATGGGCAGAGCTTTATCAAGCGAAGCTATGTTACAATGGAAAATGGACAAATAAAGGATATTGTTATTTTGGAAAAAACTTTATCCCGGCACGTGGAATGGGATATTGAGGATCCGAACACAGAAAAAAGCGAAGCTGCTTTACTGAACAACCATTTTCTTGAAACGATTGCAAAGACTATCTGCGAAGTTGAAAAACGAGGACTTACCATTCACCCTCATATCATTTTGAGTATTGCGAATTATGTAAAAGACGGTGTTATCGCCAATCGGGGCGGCTATGGCAAGTTGCGTCTGATTGCCCCGAATTATGCGGATTATCTCTCTGCCTATCTGAGAGAAAAATATAATAAGGAGTATTACTTTACGTTAGTACATGACGGTACCGCCATGGCTGCGGGATATTCCAACCATACGATGTCCGTATGTCTCTCTCTCGGTACCGCTTTCGGAGTTGGCTTTCCAAGACAATGATTTTGAAGAACAATAAATACAAGGAGGAAAATATATGACACATAAACAGGCCGCATTTGCATCTGCAGCTGAAGGTATTATTAAAAATCTGGAAAGAAGAGGCATGGAAGGTTATTTTTTTGAAGATTCCGCTTCCTGCGTAGAGGCAATCATCTCCTCGATTCCCGACAGCAGCGTAATTTCCTGGGGCGGAAGCGAGACGATAAAAGAAATAGGCCTCATGGACCGAATCAAAAAAGGAAATTATTCTTTAATAAACAGGGAGTCCGCTTCCTCCGATGAGGAAAAGCGCAAACTATATGCGCAGACAGTACTTGCCGATTATTATCTGATGAGTACCAACGCCATTACCTTCCAAGGCGAATTGATTAACATTGACGGCAGAGGCAACCGTGTGACATATTTGATCCACGGACCCGAAAATGTAATTATCGTGGCAGGTATGAACAAAGTGGTTACAGACGTTCATGCGGGAATTAACCGGACACGTAATTTTGCTGCTCCTCCGAATGCGAAACGCCTTGACCGTCAGACACCTTGTAATGTAACCGGACATTGCGGAGACTGTCTTGCCGAAGATTGCATGTGCAATCAAATTGTCATCACGCGCCGCAGCGGTATTAAAGGCCGCATTAAAGTATATCTGATAGCAGAGGAACTGGGTTATTAACCCAGTTCTTCGCGCTTTATAAACCTTATTTCTTTATTAAATTATTAGCTTTTCAAGTTAAATACTAAACCAGCGGATATTTCTGCGTCAGTTTCAGAACAATCTCTCTCGCCTGAGGAATCTTCTCTTCTCCACCCTTAACCACCAGAGCAATCGCCTCCGCAATCTCCTCCATATCTTCGGCATTCATGCCGCGTGAAGTTACGGCCGGTGTTCCGAGTCTGACACCGCTTGTAACGAACGGAGACTTCGGATCATTAGGAATCGTATTTTTGTTTGCGGTAATATTAGCCTCATCCAATAGCTTCTCAACCTCTTTACCGGTCAAATCGAAGTTTGTAAGGTCTACCAGCATAAGATGGTTGTCCGTACCGCCTGATACAATCTTAATACCTCTGTTAAGAAGTCCTTTGCAAAGTGCCTGCGCATTATCAATAACTTGCTGCTGGTACTTCTTGAAGTCTTCGGAAAGCGCTTCCTTAAAGCATACCGCCTTTGCTGCGATTACATGCATAAGAGGTCCTCCCTGAATTCCGGGGAAAATCGCTTTGTTAAAATTATATTTATCGGCCGCTTCCTGATTGCACAGAATCAGACCGCCTCTGGGTCCTCTGAGCGTCTTATGGGTCGTCGTCGTTACCACATCCGCATAAGGAATCGGGTCGGGATGAAGGCCTGCTGCAACAAGCCCCGCAATATGTGCCATATCCACCATAAGTACGGCACCCGCTTCATCTGCCACTTCCCTGAATTTCTTAAAATCAATAGCTCTCGCATAAGCGGAAGCTCCTGCGATAATCATCTTAGGCTTTGTTTCCAAAGCGATCTCTCTCAATTTATCATAATCAATAAAGCCGTCATCATTAACGACGTACGGAACAATATTAAAATATTTACCGGAAATATTAACCGGGCTTCCGTGTGTCAGATGTCCGCCGTGGGCAAGATTCATACCCATGATTGTGTCTCCCGGATTGCAAATCGCAAACTGAACCGCAAGATTAGCCTGAGCCCCTGAATGAGGCTGTACATTTGCATAATCGCAGCCAAACAATTTTTTCGCTCTTTCAATCGCCAGATTCTCCACTACATCAACGCAATCACAGCCGCCGTAATATCTCTTTCCCGGATATCCTTCCGCATATTTGTTGGTAAGCGGGCTGCCCATCGCCGCCATAACCGCTTCGCTTACCCAGTTTTCCGATGCGATTAACTCAATATGGGTATTCTGTCTGTTCTGCTCGTCCACAATCGCCTGAGCGATTTCCGGGTCGACCTTCTTTACTTCATCCAATGAATACATATATTCTTCCTCCGTCCTCTTTATTACGCTAAAGTTCTTTTTGAAGTATACCATAGATTTTTCAGAATGAAAACTATAATAACAGAATATTCTAATAATGAATATTTAAGAAATTATATCCAATTCATATTTACTTCCTTTTAAAATACTGCTAAAATGAGGATTGATTAAAAATGGTTTACTTAAGATGCAAATGAGGGCGTGCTATGTACTATGTGATCGTAAATCCCGCCTCCAAATCGGGGCGCGGACGTCAGATATGGGTAAAACTCGAGAAGATCCTCGAAGAAAAAGAAATACCATATAAAGTTATCTTTTCAAAAGGGATCGGACATGTAACCCGAGTCGTAGCAAAGCTTACCGCCCCGCTTGCCGATGATCCTGCTGCCGCTCCTATTAAGTTAATTATACTTGGCGGCGACGGAACCATGAATGAAGCTTTACAGGGTATCAGTGATTTCGACCGCGTGTGGCTCGGCTATATTCCAACCGGTTCAAGCAACGATTTGTCGAGGGACTTACAGCTTCCCAAGGATCCTGTCTTGATACTCTCTTCGATTATGGAAGGAAAAATCGTTCGTACCATGGATCTTGGAATGCTTACCTACAATAACCCACCCGGAGAGTTCTCCAGGCTTCATGTAGAGGAAATAGCACCTGTCAGATATTTTTCCGTAAGCAGCGGAATAGGCTTTGATGCTGCCGTATGTGAAGAAGCACTCGCCTCCCGTTTTAAAAATATTTTAAACAAGCTTAAGCTCGGGAAGCTCACTTACCTCATTTTAGCGCTAAAGCAGCTAATTGCAGCAAAATCTGTTTCCTGTGATATATATCTCGATGATTCCCCGGAGCCGATTCATTTGAACAGTTTTTTGTTTACGGCATTTATGATTCATAAATACGAGGGCGGAGGCTTTAAGTTCTGTCCGGCAGCCGACGCCACCGATGGAATGCTCGATTTATGCGTAGTAGGAAATATTCCTAAGACGGTTATATTCTTTGCACTTCCTACTGCTTTTTTCGGAAAACATTATATGTTTTCTCAGATAAAACATTATACGGCATCCAAGGCAAGGTTCGTTGCCTCCATGCCGTTATGGGTACATACCGACGGCGAAGTATATGCAAAGTCCGACAATATCACCATCGCATGTATTTCCCGGAAAGTAAAATTAATGATGTAAATTAAGCCTTCTAAGGGCTGACATGGAGTGTAAAAATGAAAAAAATTTATGAGAAGTATAAGCATGCGATACCGCTTATCACCTATGCAGTTATTTATCTGATATGGTTTATTTATTTAGAGAAAAACGTTACAAAAAACTACAGAGTTATTCATGTAGCGTTGGATGATTATATCCCTTTTTGTGAATTTTTTGTTATTCCTTATTTTTTATGGTTTATTTATGTAGCCGCCGTGGTCATCTTCTTTTTATTCAAGAGTAAAGAGGATTATATCAAATCCTGTATATTTCTTTTTACAGGCATGACTATTTTTCTTATTATTTCTACATTGTTTCCTAACGGACATCATCTGCGCCCGTTAGCTATGCCGAGAGATAATATTTTTACTCATTTAATAACATATCTCTACCATACGGATACTCCCACCAACTTATGGCCGAGCATCCATGTATATAATTCTTTGGGAGCACATTTTGCCATTACAAAAAGTTCTCGTTTGGCAAACAAGAAATGGCTTGTACGGAGTTCACTGATACTTTGTATCTCCATTATTCTATCTACCATGCTCCTTAAGCAGCATTCCGTATTCGATGTGGTTACCGCTTTCATTATGGCAGCCATCATGTACGGCATCGTATACAAATATGATATTGTTATGGCACACAAAGGAAGAGCACATGCACGCAAAAAAGCAACACCGCAGGTCAACTAAGACCTACGGTGTTTTTATTTTACGTTATTAATTAAATTTAAAAAATCTCTGACAGATGCGGTACCCTTCTACGGATATCCTTCTTCCTCCCTTACCCGGAAGGTTCATAGAACTTCCCAGTAACCCATACCTCAATCTCGTATATAGCATCTTGTCTTTCTGTTTGATATAATTCCACAGCTCTTTCTTTTTCTCAAGATGCTCTTCACTGCCTCCGCGAATAAGCAATATAGAAGAAATCGTCGTTATGATCTCCAGATAATTAATCATATAATTTCGCATTTTACGGTTCACTTTAATCTTCGCTTTGTTCTCCGCCATGTAATCCACCATGATTTTATTCACTTTAATCTGCTGGTCTATTCTGGAAATCATAATGGTCTCATTTACCGATTGCCCTTCCCGCCCTATGTAATAGCGGTAAAAATTCACATCTAAATAAAACATGTTCTTCACAAAAGGAAGCGGCTCGAATACATACAGATTATCTACGTAAAAAGTGTGTTCCGGCAATTTCAATTCACAATCCTTCAAAAGCTTTGTACGGAAGATGACCGAATGCATAAGAATATACTGTCCTTTGCGGAAATGCCTTACATCGTCCCAAGTAAACATTTCATTACGCGGCAAAGCATAATGGTAACGCATGACCTTGTTTCTCTTCTCGCCCTCTTTTTCATAAACAAAATTGCTGATTAGCATATCCAGCACTTTTTCTCCGCCGGCCAGACTTCTCAATGTATCTAATATCTGCTTGTAAGCACTTTCTTTTACCCAGTCATCGCTATCCACTACTTTGAAAAATAAACCCGAGGCATTCTCAATTCCCGCATTAACCGCAGAACCATGCCCTCCGTTTTCCTTATGCACCGCACGCACGATTGACGGATATTTTTTTACATATTCATCTGCAATTGCCGCTGTATCGTCCTTCGATCCATCGTTTACAATAATAATCTCCACGTCTTCACCGCCGACAAGCAGTGACTCCACGCACTTTCTCATATACCCCTCGGAATTGTAACAGGGTATCGTAACTGTTAATAATTTCATACTTTTCCTCCGACATTTTGGTACATTTATCATTAAATTCCCAATTTAATATCCAGATATTTGGCGTAGGCCGCATAAGCCGACGGAATCGGATACCGTTCTCTGGCTTCCGCTTTATCAATGAATATCCAATCTGTTCCCAATATTCCCTCCACTGGCATCTCCAACTCATCGACCCGTACCGCATAACCCTTCATATGCCACTCCTTATGAGAAAAAATGTGTTTCGCTTCTCCTATATGCTGTATACGTATAACCTTTAATCCCATATTTTTCAGAAAAGCAATCACTTCTTCTTCCGAGCGGTACCCTTCCAACATCGGGAATCCATACATTCCCGAAAGAAGCCCTTTCCCCGGTCTCTTTTCGAAGGCAGCCCGATCCTCATCCCTAATGACAAGCACTGTTTTTTCTTCTACATTTCTTTCCTTCTTAGATTTCTTTTTGGGAAATTCAGAGATTCTGTCCTGCAGATACGCTTCACAAAATCCGTTCCACGGACATTCTGCGCACTTAGGCACTCCGCCCGGCACACATACCATCGCACCGAGCTCCATCAGTGCCTGATTAAAATCTCCCGGCCTGTCCTTAGGAATAACCGCATACAGTTCCTTTTCCACCCTGCTTTTCGTCTTCTGGGATAGGATATCTTCTCCGTCCATACGAAGTCTGGAAAGTACACGCAAGACATTGCCGTCTACCGCCGGCACCGCCTTTCCGTAAGCGATGGAGGCTATGGCACCTGCCGTATAACTGCCAATCCCCGGTAAGGACAGCAGACTTTTATATTCCGACGGAATTACCCCTCCGTATTGTTCCATTATTATCTTAGCGGCTTTCTGAAGATTGCGGACTCGGTTATAATATCCCAAGCCTTCCCAAAGCTTCACCAGGCGGTCCTCTTCCAAATAGGCAAGGCTCTCTACATCCGGTACCGCTTCGATAAATCGATCAAAATATGGTTTTACTGCCTCCACACGCGTCTGCTGAAGCATTATCTCCGACAGCCAGACATAATAGGGTGTAGGATTTTCTCGCCACGGGAGTATTCTCCTGCCGCTGTCATACCACGCAAGCAACGGCCTTTCAATTACATCGAGTTTGGACAATACAACGGGCACTCTATCCGCAATCTCTATGCTGTCGGGTGTCACATTACAGTCGTAGGCCAGAATTTTCACTCCTGCTTCCCGTGCTTTTAAAAGAACCTCCGCAAAAGCCGGATGGGTTTCCGCATTGGGGGCAAAAAAATCCACATCCTTCATCTGTACTACCAATATGATATATGCGCCATATCCTTCTTTTACAGCATCCATCAGTTCTTCCACGTGCTTCACGGCCCGTTCTGACGGCGCATCAGGAAAATATACGGCATTATCCTTTTCCAAAGTCACACCTTTCACTTCCAGGAAAATCTTTTCATTATCCGTCTCTATATAGAAATCAAATCGAGAGTTTTTATAGACTTTTTCAGGATATACATTCTTTAAATCCGCAAACAGCTTCTTTTGCAAAATCCATTCGTGTACCGCCCGGTTAGGCGCTGCCGAATCCATATTTATCATGCGGCTGCCTTTCTCTACTGCAACCAAGTCATAAGCGGTTGAACGTTCCCTGTTATCGCTCTTCTCCAAATATACTACCGCATGACCGGTCAGAAGTTCTTTACATCTTCCCGTGTTTTTTACGTGTACTTTTTCTATCTTTCCGTTAATTTCTACATAAGCGATAAATCGGTTCGGACGAGTCAGAAACCTACCTTCCGCAATGTTTTTATACTTCATTTCGATACCTTATCTTTCCTTGTTCCTCGGTATTTCTCCATTTTCAAATGCAAAAGCATCAACGCAGTCTGTTGCATTCAAATTTCTCCAGCTTAAGAAGGCAGTTTTTAAGCTCAATATACCTTTCTTCTATATCGCCCGGCTTCAATTCTATATCCGTCGCTATCGCCATAACATTGAGCATATCGTCGGTAATGCGGTGATGGAGACCCGTCAGTATATCCAACCGCTCTTCGTAGGTATCCGCATCGAGAAATTTGAGCACCTGCGGATCTATAACCGGCAGCTCCTCTTCTTCATCGGAAGCAGTCGCCTCCATACCTTCCGTATCCGGTGTAGCATCCAGCATTTCAAACCTATATTCCTGAGTCGCTTGCGGATATTTCTCCTTATCTATTTTCTCCAAAAACATATTAATCGGTCTTGCATAGGTTTTATAGTCCCCATACATCGCCTGATATATAACAAGCATTTCTCCCGTTTCGGAATGCTCCGCTATCGTAAGGATCTGATAGGTATTTCCCTTGAAATGCCTGTAAATCTCACGTGGCTGCGGTATATGCTGCATAATGTATCCTCACTTTTCTTTGAATTTTAACTTTTCACTTATCATTATAATACCCAACTATCGACTTGTCATGCTTTTCCTGCTTCTAATCATTCCCAGGCTCTAAAAGCACATAGGAAAATCGGCTTTGCTCCTCCTGAAATCTCACTTCTGAAAGCTCTGTCTTCAGTCTCTCCTTTCCGTCGTCATCCAAGCTCTTAAATCTTTTATGATGAATTAAAATAGTATATTCATTGGGTACATCCTTCTGTGTTACTTTTGTCATCGTTATACCGCAATTGTTATAGCCGCACTCTTCCAGCACATTCCTTATTTCTCCGATATGTTCATTTTCAATTGAACGATAATACTGCCTGTCGGCCAAAGTTCCATTCTTTTCCTGACTCATCACAGTGCTGTTCCCGCAAAATAAAATAATGGCTGTAAATAATAACGTTGCTGCCCAATATTTTTTCTCAATAAATGCACTTTTTTTATTTTTTCTCATATCATTTCTTCCTTTCGCTTACAAATATTTTCCCGTTTTATATGTTAAATTTTTCAATTAAAGGCAATTTAGAATTGCTTTTATCTGATTTTAACATTTTGAATGTACAATAAAACGGACTATAACACTCTTAAATAAAAATGTTATAGTCCGCATATTTGACTTTTCTTATATGGTATAAAACACCTGCTTCTATATCTAAGCTTATCCCAAAAGCTCTGCGACAAGCTTATTTACCAGCGCACCGTCCGCTTTCCCTTTTACCTTCGGCATCAGTTCCTTCATTACCCTGCCCTTATCCTTTGCAGAAGGGTTCTCTATTCCCAAGGCTGCAAGCACTTCTTTTATTGCTCCCCGAATCGCTTCCTCACTCATCTCCTCCGGCGCAAATTCACTCAACACCTCAAGTCTCTTTTTACACTGTTCCTTAATATCTGTCCTATCCTCCGGAGCAAGCTCCATCGTCTCCCTCGTCTGCTTAATCTCTTTCTTAATTACCTCATATTCCTCAGCTTCCGTTAAATCTTCCCGCTTATCAATTGCCTTATTCTTAAGCGCTCCAAGCAGCATAGACAAGGTTTCCTTCCTATCCTTATCCTTGTTCTTCATAGCGGTTACCATTTCCGCCCTGACTTCATCAATCTTACTCATTTCTTCACTCATTCCTTTCTGATTTTACCAGCATCTATATTATTAACTACCTATCCCTATAGTACCGATTTATTTACAAGAATCCTTTAATACATTAAAATCGCATCTACACACTATACTTCACTATCAACAGCTCAACACTCATCATATCATTTATACCGCCTGTCTTCACCGCTTCTTCCGCTTCCACACAATCTTCCAGCGCTCTGCGCAAATAGTTGCTTTGGAACTTGGACGCCTGAGCGATGTATTTTCCCGCAATGAAGGGCAAAAGCCCGACCTTCTCCCCGATTGATTTATTGTCATACCCTTTTGCTTTTAGTTCTTTCACTTGAAGAAGCATATTATACTGCCTCGCTATCAAAAACAGAATACGCATCGGCGGTTCTTTCAGCGCCAACAGATCATAATACAGATTCAGCGCTTCTTTTTGCTTTTTATCCGCAATGGCATTTACCATATCAAAAATATGATTGCTCACCCTGTGCGTGCATATATCCTCTACATCCTGCTCTGTTATCGCTTCTTTCTCCATACAGTAGCACATCAGCTTTTCCAGCTCTTTACGGATATTCTCCATATCCGTCCCTGTCTTTTCAAGAAAGCAATGGAGGGCAGATCCGGATATCAATTTATCTTCTTTTTTTATCATGCCGAGAACCCACTTCTGAAGTGTCGTTTCACTCTGAACCGGGAATTCTGCCACAGTTCCTTTTGCGGAAACTACTTTGAAAAGCCTGCTCCTCTTATCGACCTCCGTCTCCACAAAAACAAAATAGGCCGTCTCAGGCGGCGAGTTCAAGTATTCCGCAAGCTGCTCGCCTCCCTGCTTAAAAAAACCGCTGTTTTCGATAATAATCAGTCGCCTGTCCGCAAAAAAAGGCAGCGTTTCCGCCAAGTCGATCACTGCTCCCGCAGATATACCTTTTCCTTCAAAATAATTATAGTTCATCGTATCTTCATCATCCGTCAGCGCATTCTTAAGCCGATCTCTGTACTGCTTGCGAAGATATGCCTCTTCCCCGTATAAAAGATATATGTTTTTAAATTGTCTCGTTTGAATATCCTCATTGATACGCTGCATTATATCTCCTTCTGCTGCACTTTGTCTTTCATTATAAATTCCTTTTATTTTCCTGTCAAACCTTCTATTACAATCAAAGCATCAAAAGCCTTGTCCTTTTATCGAAACGTTTTCACCCTCACCATCTTTCCGTCAGTGCATATTGTGACTGCTCCTTTATCTTTTGTTATGTAAACCATACATCCCTGCTCCTTCAACCGTGTTAACAATTCAGGGTGTGGATGTCCGTAGCGGTTCTTCTCAGCACAGGATATGAGAGCAATCTTCGGATCTAACATTTCCAGAAATTCTTCATCCGTGGAATTTCCCGATCCGTGGTGAGCTACTTTAAGAAGTGTGGCCGCCCCTTGAAGCAGAGAGCTCCTTTCCATATATTTCTTCAGCGCTTCCTCTCCCCTTCCTTCCACATCTCCTGTGAACAGCGCAGTAAAGCTTCCATAACTCAGATATATTACGAGAGAATATTCATTGGCTTCTTCCGTATCATAGCCGGCAAAAGGATGTGCACATGTAAGCCGCATTTCGCCATCTTGAAAATATTGTCCCCTGCTCATATATTTTACAGCTATACGATGTTCCTGCGCCGACTTCCTTAATTTCTCATACATCTCATCTCTTCCCTGCTTACCGATATCCGGTAGAATCAAGCACCCGATTTTGATCCCGCCTTTGTCAGACTCTTCTATAAGCGTTTGTATTCCGTTACAGTGATCTTGGTCTGTGTGTGTAACAAATACAGCCTCTAACTTTCCTGCCCCCTGTGATTTCAGATAAGGGATAAGTTGATATTTTCCTACAGCGCTCTTCGAAGTGCTTCCTCCGTCAATTAAATAGTGCTTCCCTGTACCGCTCCTTATATGAATTCCGTCTCCCTGTCCTACATCGGCAGCAGTTATTGAAAGTCCGCTACCGCCCTTTAACATCAATAGGGTGAGGGCCACTATTATCCACTGCATTTTCCACCAGGAAGACATTTTCTTCCCGATTGCGGATAATGCCGCAAGCATTACTATGTACGCTTCCACCTGCCAGATCTCCGGCTTACCTACAATGATGTTTCCATAAGCTGCCTTTTCACATAGCATGCAGGATTTTTCATAAATCCAGAAAATTACCGAGCTGACATATCCCGCTTTTCGAGCAAGAAAGGGCAGAATACCGCCTATCAGCATACAAAACATTCCGTTATACATGACAATTGTCGCAAGGGGAATAATAATGAGATTCAGAAAGACAGAACAAACAGGAAATTGATAATAGAACATGAGATGAACGGGAAGCTGCACCAATGCAACAGCCGCACCCGACGCAAACGCCTGCCGCACTTTATGATATTTATTCTTTTTATAATTATTATCATACAGTACCGGCAGAAGTACGCCGATTGCTATGATAGCGCTAAACGAAAATAAGAACCCGCTGTGTTCAACATACTTAGGCTGTTCTATGAGTAGAAGTACCGCTGCCAGAGAAAGAGCAGTCAGCATGTCATAACTTCGCCCTATCATATTGGCGGCAAAGTGCAGACCGAACATTACGATGGCACGTACCGCCGACGCGCTCATTCCCGTCATTATCCCGTAGCACCCTATGACTACCACAGAAGCAAATACGCTTAATTTCACGGATATGCCGCATCTTATAAGGAGCTTGTATAAACCCACTCCAATTACAGAAATATGCAGCCCTGATATTGCCAGG
>JAAYNW010000060.1 GCA_012520655.1 Clostridiales bacterium
TAATTAATAGAAAATAACGTGTTTTTCCATAAAATAATGTCTTTTCTTCTCTAGCTGCAAAAAAATCCCCGCTGTTCTTGTTTTCAACTAATACAACGAAACAGCGAGGGTTCTTTCTTCACCTTTCTATTAATTTTTTTCTGCTTTCCTTATTTCCGGCTTTCTATGTCCTTCTTTTAGAATGGGGCTGAGCTTTTTATAAATCAATACCGTTATAGCGGATACGCTCGCACCCTTCAAAATATTAAGGGGTGCCACCGCAAATATTACCATCGTCGTTACACTGTTAATAGCAGGATTGACTACCGTTCCCATCTCCACAATAGCATCCAAAGGCATTCCATATAGCTGGGCGAATTTAGGAAGCAGATAAATAGCATTGAACGCCGTACCGAATATCGTCATACATACGGTACCCGTCACGGAACCTATAAGCGCTGTTTTCTTCGACTTCTTATGCGAATAGATAATAGAAGCGGGAAGAATAAAACTGCAACCGATTATAAAATTGGCAAGTTCCCCTACGAATGCGGTAGTCGTTCCTTTCAATATAAGTTCCAGCAATATCTTACAGAATTCGATTGCCACTCCGGTCATCGGTCCAAATGCAAACGCGCCTATCAGCACGGGAATCTCGCTGAAATCCAATTTATAAAAACCGGGGGCGAAGAAAAGAGGGAACTCCAACAGCATAAGAATGACGGCAATTGCAGAAAACATACCTATCATCGACACTTTACGAGTAGAAAAAAGGCGTCCCTTACCGGCGTTTTTCTTCATCGACCATTTCTCATAGATATAGGCTATCGCAAACATAAGCACTACAATACCGAGAAACTCCGCTACAAAAATTAAATTTTCAGTTACAGCTTTCATTAAATCGTTCATTTTTCCTCCTATAGTCAGCACAATTATATTCCTGCTCATCCGTGCTAAGTTTGTAGGGAAAATTCTTCCAGCCTCTAAAATAAATTTTCAGGCAAAAAAACCCCGAATCTCTATGATTCGGGGTAATAATCTGTAATATTCATTATCTCATCACAATCCCTATGGAATTGTCATTCGATATGCTTCTTACATTTCCTCTCTCATCCAGACTTTACTGTCGGTTTTGGAATCACACCAAATCAGCTGTTTTAACATCGACTTGCCAAAACAGGTCGCGGACTGTTACCGCCGGTAGGGAATGACGAATTATCTCGTTTCACCCGACCCCGAAGAATTTTCTCATTTTATTGTTCTCTAACTATCATATGTCCGAGGCATATATTTGTCAAGACTTTCTGTGAGCTACTTATTATCCTTATTAATCTTCATCGTCAGCGATATTCTCTTCTTGGGAACATCCACGGAAATTACCTGCACATCTACGATATCCCCTACGCTTACCGCTTCTAACGGATGTTTGATAAACCTATCCGTAATCTGGGAAATGTGCACGAGTCCGTCCTGATGCACACCTATATCCACGAATACTCCGAAATCAATAACATTACGCACCGTTCCTTTTAAAATCATGCCGGGCTTTAAATCCTTCATTTCAAGTACATCATGTCTTAATATTGGAGCAGGCATATTTTCACGAGGATCTCTTGCCGGCTTTTCCAGCTCTTTCAGGATATCCGTTAACGTTATTTCGCCGATACCGAGTTCCTCTGCCGTCTTTCTCTTGTCCTTTACCCTTTTTTCCAAGGAACTGACCGTCATCGTCTCCTCGACACCCTTTTGAGCGCCTTGTTTTATATCAGGCTCTTCTTGCAGTGCCATGCTGCCTATTGCTGCCGCAAGCGCTTTTCCCATAGCTGTATCCGTATTTCGGATGACCACCTTGCTCTGTCTTCGCTGTTTTTCCTGCTTCGGTGCTTCTTTCTTCACTTTTCCTTTTTCGGAAGAAGCTTTTTTCTGCGCCGCTTTAACGTCCTCCATCGTAAGGCCCAGCTTGTCTAACAGTTTCAGCGCCGCTTCATAAGATTCCGGGTGCACGCTGGTCGCATCAAGAGGATTCTCACCATCCAGAATACGCATAAAACCTGCACACTGCTCATATGCCTTGGGTCCTAGCTTAGCTACTTTCAAAAGCTGTTTTCTGTTGGTAAAACGTCCGTTATTCTCACGGTAGTCCACAATATTCTTCGCAATAGTTTTCGTAATTCCGGATATATATTCAAGCAAAGAGGCGGATGCCGTATTAAGGTCAACACCTACTCTATTCACACAATCTTCCACAACTCCGCTCAATGCGTCGCTCAATTTTTTCTGGTTCATATCGTGCTGATATTGTCCTACTCCGATCGATTTGGGATCGATTTTCACAAGCTCCGCAAGCGGATCCTGCAGCCTTCGGGCAATAGAAACCGCACTTCTCTGACCTACATCGAAGTTGGGGAACTCCTCGGTTGCCAGCTTGCTCGCAGAATATACGGATGCTCCGGCTTCGTTTACAATAACATACTGCACAGGGGTATCCAGCTCTTTAATCAGCTCCACGATCACTTGCTCCGACTCTCTGGAAGCGGTGCCGTTTCCTAACGAAATCAAAGATACACCATACTTTTTAATAATTCTATTAAGCTCCTTCTTCGACTCCTCCACTTTGTTCTGAGGAGCGGTCGGATAGATGACTTTCGTTTCCAATACTTTTCCTGTCGCATCCACTACTGCCAATTTACAGCCGGTACGGAACGCCGGATCCCATCCAAGAACCGTTTTTCCTGCAATAGGAGGCTGCATGAGAAGCTGCTCCAGATTCTTCCCGAATACGGAAATTGCTCCGTCCTCCGCCTGCTCCGTAAGGTCGTTTCGTATCTCCCTTTCGATAGCCGGAGCAATCAGACGGTGATAACTATCTTCGATAACTTCTGTAAGCACCGGTTTTGTAACCGGATTATCGGAGGTAATGACTTTCTTAGCCAAAAATTGTAAGATGCGTTCTTCCGGGGCAACAACTTTAACGGTAAGAACTTTTTCATTCTCGCCGCGGTTAAGAGCGAGAATGCGATGCCCTGCGGCTTTTTTAGGAGGCTCTTCGTAATTGTAATACATTTCATATACGGTTTCGGCTTTTTCGTCCTTAGCCGTACTCGTAATAGTTCCTTCCTCAAGCGTAATATTACGTATATAAATCCTGTAATCCGCTTCGTCGGAAATGCTCTCCGCAATAATATCTTTCGCCCCTTGTATTGCCTCCGAAACAGTCTTCACTTCTTTTTCTTCATTCACATATTTTGTCGCTTCATCCTCTAAAGACGTCTCTCCTTTTTGTGCGAGAATCCACTCTGCGAGTCCTTCAAGACCTTTTTCCTTTGCCACACTGGCTCTCGTCTTCCTCTTCGGTCGATAAGGGCGGTACAAATCCTCCACAACGACAAGTGTCTCTGCCGCAAGAATCTTTTCTTTCAATTCCTCTGTCAGCTTGCCTTGCTCCTCTATGCTTCCGATTACCTGCTCCTTCTTTTCTTCCAGATTGCGCAGATAAGTAAGTCTTTCATGCAAATTACGCAGTACCTCATCATTAAGAGAACCTGTTACCTCCTTACGGTATCTGGATATAAAAGGAATGGTATTTCCTTCATCGATTAATTTTACGGCGGCTTCTACTTGCCACTTTTCCACCTTAAGTTCTTCTTTTAATTTTAAAATAATGTCCATGTCCTACTCCATTCCTAAGTAATACGTTTATTATAGATGATAAAGTATGGTATTTTCAAGATTGTATTATCAATTATTAAGTGTTACAATAAATAAGTATATTTAGGAGGTTTTATATGGATTTTAACAATGACAATTATTCCAATCAAGGACATAATCCCCAAAGATATTCCTATAGACCACCGGCAAGACAGCCCGGCAACGGTCTCGCAAGTGCTGCTATGTTTCTTGGTATTACTTCTATCGTAACAGCAATTATGATGACCATATATTTTCCTTTTATTTTTGGAAGCCTCGCTATTTTATTTGCTCTTTTATCAAAAGGAAGAGCGGCAAAGTTCATGAAATATGCAAGAACCGGAATTGTCTGCGGCATCATTGGGATTACTATTAATTTAACTATATTGATAAGCTCTTTTGTTTTTATAATGTCTAATCCCGAAATTCTAACGCAGACCGCAAGACGGTATGACAAAATGTATGAGCAGGTGTACGGCATCTCTTCCGAAGATATCTTCGGCGATTCGCTGGAGGATATCGTAGATGATTTTATTACGAATTATGAAAACTAAACGATGAAAAGACTTAGAATTGGAGACTCGAACTATGAACAGTTATAAATCTTCTGCCGAATTAAAAGCCATGGCAAAAGAGCAGTTATTCGGAAAATATACTACATCGGTAGGGGCCTTCTTAACCGTATCCGCAATCACTCTGGTTATGTCAACCATTCCGATATTTATGATTCCTCAGGATGGCATTATTTATACCGTAATTTACTACCTGGTTTCTTTTATCATCAGCCTATTCACAGGAATATTTACCTCAGGTCAGGCTTTCTTCTATTTAAAGGTCGTGTGCGATCAGCCCGTTTCCGTAGGGGACGTTTTTTTCGGGTTCAGGCTGCATCCCGACAAAGCACTGATTATTCAGTTCGTGCTTAGCCTTGTATCTTATATATGCACGGCGCCCGCATCGATTTTTCAGTATTTGTATAGCAATACCCACAATGCTGTCCTAGTTCTTCTCATGTCTGTTTCGTTAATTATCGGAACAGTAATTTTAGTTTTTGTAAGCTTATTGTTTTCTCAGGCATTTTATTTGCTTCAGGATTTTCCGGGCTATTCGGCAAAAGAGCTGTTGAAAATGAGCCGTCATATGATGAAAGGGCATAAAGGGCGTCTGTTCTATATAGAGCTCAGTTTTATTCCTTTATTTTTGCTCGGCATACTTTCCTGCTGTATCGCATTTCTATGGATTATGCCCTATATGAACGCTACTATGGCGAATTTCTACATGGATCTGGTAAAGAACCAAACAAAGGAACAGCAATAACGGTAAAGTCAAACATAAGCGGCAGTGTTGATCAATGCTACACTGCCGCTTTTCATTATTATTCCGTACTATTCTTTCCTGTACTTATCCATTTCAAATATGCGTTGATAAAAGTATCAATAGCTCCGTCTAAAACCGCATCCGCATTACCGGATTCCTCCTCCGTCCTATGATCCTTTACCATCGTATAAGGCTGCAGAACGTAGGAACGTATCTGGTTTCCCCAGCCGATTTCCTTTACCTCTCCGCGTATACCGGATAGTTTCTCTGCATTCTCTTCCTGCTTCAGCATATACAGCTTGGCCTTGAGCATCTGCATCGCCTTGTCTTTATTCTGAAATTGAGAACGCTCGTTTTGGCACTGTACGACAATTCCGGTAGGAATATGAGTGATACGAATCGCGGAGGATGTCTTATTGATATGCTGTCCGCCCGCTCCGCTGCTTCGATACGTATCAATGCGCAAATCATCATCATTAATCTCGATGTCCATGTCATCTTCAATATCCGGCATTACATCCAGAGATACAAAAGAAGTCTGCCTCTTCCCCTGGGCATTAAAGGGTGAGATACGAACCAGTCGGTGAACACCCTTTTCCGATTTTAAATAACCATATGCATTATCGCCATTAACCTGAAAGGTCACGGACTTAATACCGGCTTCATCGCCGTCCAGATAATCCAACACGTCAATGGTAAAGCCTCTTCTCTCTGCCCATCTCGTATACATGCGGTACAGCATGCCACACCAATCACAGCTCTCCGTTCCACCTGCCCCCGCATTGAGCTTAAGAATCGCGTTATATTTGTCATATTCCCCGGAAAGAAGGTTTCCGATACGGATTCTTTCAAAAGTATCTATAAAGGAATCCAGCTCTCCTCGGATTTCCGCCGCCATCTCAGGATCTTCTTCCTCGTAGCCCATCTCTATCAAAGTTCCTATATCCTCATATTGGCTCTCCAACCCGCTTATCGTGTCCACAATGTCTTTCAGACTTTTCAGTTCTTTCATCTTGCGGTTGGATAAATCCGGCTCGTCCCAAAATCCCGGAGCCTGCATCTCTCTCTCCAGTTCCTCGATTCGCCTTTGCTTATTATCTAAGTCAAAGTGAATCCCTCACTTCCGCAAGCGGACTTTCATATGTCTGCAATTCTATTTTCATCTGATCTAACTCTACCACTTAACGTTCACCACACTTTCCTGTTTTTCTTCTATCGGCGATTAATTTTGCTCTTACTTACGACCACAGCATTGCTTATATTTCTTGCCGCTTCCGCAAGGGCAAGGATCGTTAGGATATACTTTAGCTGCTTCGCGCTTTATAGGACCCTTCTGTATAGTATCGTCCTTATTCGTTCCTGTTACTTTCGCAACCTGCTCTCTCTCTACCTTCTGTTCAATTCTCACATGGAACAACAGGCGGACCGTCTCTTCCTTAATATTCTGCGCCATCTCGTCAAACATCTCATAACCGTTTAGCTTATATTCCACAAGGGGATCTCTCTGCGCATATGCCTGCAGTCCCACACCTTGGCGAAGCTGATCCATATCATCGATATGATCCATCCATTTTCTATCGATTACTTTCAGTAAAATTACACGTTCTATTTCACGCATAGCTTCCGGATTCGGGAACTCCGCCTCCTTGCTTTCGTATAATTTTACCGCCTCTTCTTTTAACTGCTGTTTTAAGCTGTTCTTCTTCGGCTTTAACACACGGCCCGTATTAATCGGGCGAAGCGGTATCGTAGGAAGAAGTAATGTATTCAGTTCTGCAAAGTTCCAGTCGTCAATATCAGCATCATCACTGATACAGATATCCACAGCATTCTCCGCAATATCAGTAATCATCTTGAATATAGCATCGCGCATGCTCTGCCCGCTCAGCACCTGTCTTCTCTCTTCGTAAATGATCTCTCTTTGTTCGTTCATAACCTGGTCATATTCGAGCAGGTTCTTTCTGATGCCGAAGTTATTATTCTCTATCTTCTTCTGTGCGGATTCAATCGCTTTAGTTAAAGATTTATGCTCTATCTCCTGATTCTCCGGAATGCCCAATGCATTAAACATGCTTATCAGTCTTTCGGAACCGAACAGACGCATCAAATCATCTTCCAGAGAAATATAGAACTTAGACTCTCCGGGATCTCCCTGACGTCCGGAACGTCCGCGTAACTGATTGTCGATACGTCTCGATTCATGTCTCTCCGTACCTATTATCTTAAGTCCGCCTGCAGCCCGCGCCTCGTCGTCCAGTTTAATATCCGTACCGCGGCCTGCCATATTGGTAGCAATCGTTACCGCACCATGCACACCCGCATCCGCAACAATCTCCGCCTCCAGCTCATGGAATTTGGCATTGAGCACCTTGTGCGGAATCCCGCGTTTCGTTAACAGCTTGCTCAATTCTTCCGATGACTCGATAGTAATTGTACCGACTAACACCGGTTGTCCTTTTTCATGAGCCTCCGCAACCGCCTCTACGATAGCATGAAGCTTTTCTTTTTTCGTCTTGTATACAGCGTCCTGCAAGTCTTTTCTGATAACCGGCTTATTCGTCGGAATCTCTATAACATCCATTCCGTAAATATCGCGGAATTCCTTTTCTTCCGTTAAAGCCGTACCTGTCATACCCGCTTTCTTCTCAAATTTATTGAAGAAGTTCTGGAACGTAATCGTTGCCAGAGTCTTGCTTTCTCTCTTTACTTTTACGTGCTCTTTCGCTTCTATCGCCTGATGCAGACCGTCCGAGTAACGCCTTCCCGGCATAATACGTCCGGTAAATTCGTCAACAATCAGAACCTGGTCATCTTTTACTACATAATCCTGATCTCTGAACATGAGGTTATGTGCCCTAAGAGCCAGATTGATATTATGCTGAATCTCAAGATTATCGGGATCGGCAAGGTTTTCTATCTGGAAGAACCGTTCTACTTTGGCAACACCTTCAGCTGTCAAGTTAACTATTTTATCTTTCTCATTGACGATAAAGTCTCCCGTTTCTTCTCTTTCCACTCCCATGATGGCATCCATTTTTGTAAGCTCGGCCATATCTTCTCCGCGCTTCAGCTGTCTCGCGAGAACATCACATGCCTCATACAGCTTGGTAGATTTGCCGCTCTGACCGGAAATAATGAGAGGCGTTCTCGCTTCGTCGATGAGAACGGAGTCCACCTCGTCGATAATCGCATAATGCAGATCGCGAAGCACAAGCTGTTCTTTATAAATAACCATATTATCTCTTAAGTAATCGAATCCGAGTTCGTTGTTTGTTACATACGTAATATCGCAGTTATAAGCCTCCCTGCGCTCCTCGGGTTTCATATCGTTTAGAACGACACCGACTTTCAATCCCAAAAATTCGTGTACCTGTCCCATCCACTCAGCATCACGCTTTGCCAGATAATCATTGACGGTTACAACATGTACACCTTTTCCTGCCAATGCTTCCAGATAAGCCGGCAAGGTAGAAACCAATGTTTTACCTTCACCTGTCTTCATCTCGGCAATACGGCCCTGATGCAGAACAATACCGCCAATTAGCTGTACGCGGTAATGTTCCATATTAAGTACTCTCTTTGCTGCTTCTCTAACAGTTGCAAAAGCTTCCGGCAGAAGGTCATCTAACGTCTCTCCATCCTGTAAACGTTTTTTGTACTCTTTTGTCTTTTCCCGCAGTTGCTCGTCGGATAACTGCTTCATGGAAGGTCTTAAATTCTCTATCTCATCTACGATGCCCTCTATCCTCTTTAATTCCCTCTCACTGTGAGTTCCAAAAACCTTATTAACAATATTCATAGTCAAACTCCCATACCATCCGGCACTCAAACAGGGTACCTTAATATTTGCTTCACAAAAAATCACTGTTTATTTTAACAGATTTGGAACTTATATTCAACTGTTGTATCTGTTAATAGTTTATAAACTTTCTATTATTTATCCAATTGCTCGCGTAAAAAATGTGTCAAACGGTAAGTTCGATCCAGCCCATATTCCCAGTACATTATTCCGTACATATTCTTTTCCTTCACATACTCAGCCTTTGTCTGCAGCGCATGTTCATCTTCATAAGATACGAAATCGGAGCCATTGTATAAATATGCCGCTTTCGCTTTATCATCCCACATTTTTATATATTTTTTCTCTCCCGTCTCGAGATATTTCAATATTTTATCATAAGAGTGAGTTTTACCCGCTTTGCCCGCATGGCTTCCGGGCTTCGCTTCTTTGACATCCTTCCACTCGCGGCTGTAGAACGCCGCTCCCATTACGAGTTTTTCGTAAGGAACACCTGCTGCCGCAAAAAGACGGATTGCGTTATCGCTGCTCGCTCCTCCCTCGACAGAAGAATATAATCCGGCATGATGTCCCGTCACCTCATCCCATTCACCATACAAATCATAGGTCATGAGCTGAACATAATCCAAAATACCCGCAACCTCTTTCATCTGTGTATTATCCACATATGACTTCAGCGCCCCCGCCGCTATAGAAAGGATTTTATACTCCGAAAATTTATTCAGCTCATTTCTTATTTCCCTAAGCAGTAAGGTAAAGTTCTCTTTGTCTTCCGGAATAGCGCGAATCCCTGCTTTGTCGGAACAAGGGTATTCCCAATCTATATCGATTCCGTCAAATCCATATTCTTTCGTAATCTCTGCCGCCGATTGTGCGAACTTTTTCCTGTTTTCTTCTGTCTCAGCCGCTTGTGAAAATCCATCCGCCTCCCATCCGCCGACTGATAATACGATCTTAATCGCAGGATTTATTGCCCTGATTCTCGCAATATCCTTCTTACCCCGCCTCTCGTTCCAGTGAACCTTTCCGTTTTTTATTGTTCCAAATGCCACATTTACACCATCCAGCGCCCTTATATCTGCCTCCCGCATCTCTTTCAGATTCTTCGTAAAGCAATAACCAATCAATTTCTTCGACCTCATTTTCCCTTTTCTCCTCATGATATTTTATCTTGATATTTTATCATTATATCTTCTCCACCCTCCCGATAAAAGTCAATGTATTATTTTGTCACTTTTTGTATCCTCCTTTGCTTCTTTTTATAACCTTCTTTTTCCGCGCCTTGACCTTATACATAAGAAGTGTTATTATTTTAACGATTAGATATGTCTTTATGATAAATTAAAACATGAGGTGCAAACAAATGAGCAAAACTTTTGATGAGTTAATCTCCAGAGTAACCGAAATCCCTATGAAGAAAGTTTCCGTCGCTGTTGCGCAGGACACAGCAGTTCTGGAAGCGGTAAGGGCAGCAAAGGACAGGAAAATTGCCGATGCTATCTTAGTAGGTGACGAGGTGAAAATTAAAAATGTTGCCGATTCCGCAGGAATAGATATCGGCGATTTTGAACTGGTGCATGTGGCAGATGATATTCAAGCTTCCCTGGCAGCAGTAAAACTGGTGCACGACGGCAAGGCCGATATGTATATGAAAGGCTTGATCGACACTAAAAATTTCTTAAAGAGTGTACTCGATAAAGAAGTCGGCCTTCGAACTGGCAAAGCTTTATCTCACGTATGCGTATTTGACGTAGAGGGAATCGATCATCTGTTATTCCTGACAGACGTCGCTTTTATTCCGTATCCGACATTGGAGGATAAAGTAAGCATCATTAACAATACATTGGAAATCACAACAGCATGCGGTATTGAGTGCCCCAAGGTAGCACCTCTCGCCGCCGTTGAAGTTGTAAATCCCAAAATGCCCGCCACTGTAGAAGCTGCCGAACTGACACAGATGAATAAGGATGGCAGAATTACCGGCTGTATCGTTGACGGCCCTCTTTCTTTGGACCTCGCAATCGATGCGGAAGCTGCAAAACACAAGGGAGCAACCGACAGGAGGATCCAAGGCGATGCGGACATCCTGCTCTTCCCGGACATTCATGCAGGCAACCTTGTATATAAAGCCATGGTTCATACCGCAAACCTTAAAAACGGTAATATCCTGACAGGAACAAAAGCTCCGGTTATCTTAACCTCCCGTTCCGACTCCATGGAAGTAAAAGTTAATTCTCTGGCTCTTGGCGCGGTTGTAGCAGAATCTTTAAAATAATATATCAAACATAGATATATCAAATAATAAAATAATATGAAAAATAAGGAGACTTGGTCATGGCTATAAAGAGTTTAATTATCAATCCCGGCTCCACTTCCACCAAAATCGGTGTGTTTGAAGGCGAGACACTGCTTTTCGAAGAAACGCTCAGACATTCTACGGAAGAGATTGCGCAGTACGCATCTATCGTAGACCAAAAAGATTTCAGGAAAAAAATCATTCTTGATTTAATGGTAAAGAAAAATTTCGATATAAAGTCATTGGATGTCATCGTAGGCCGCGGCGGAATGTTAAAACCGATTCCAAGCGGTACTTACGCCGTAACTGACAATTTATTAAACGACCTTAAGATTGGTAAGCAGGGACAGCACGCTTCCAACCTGGGCGGCATTCTCGCAAGGGAAATCGGCGATTCCATCGGTGTTCCTTCCTATATTGTAGATCCCGTGGTTGTTGACGAACTCATGCCAATCGCAAGGTATTCAGGGGTTCCCGAACTTCCGCGCACAAGCGTGTTCCACGCCCTGAACCAAAAAGCGGTGGCAAAGCGTTATGCAAAAGAAACCGGCAAACCTTACGATTCCTTAAACCTCATTGTTGTACATATGGGAGGAGGGGTTTCCGTAGGCGCTCATGAAAAGGGAAAAGTTGTCGACGTATTCAACGCTCTCGACGGAGACGGTGCTTTTTCACCGGAAAGAGCTGGTGCGGTTCCTTCCGGCGCTCTCGTAAAAATGTGCTTTTCAGGCAAATACACAGAGCAGGAAATTTATAAGAAAATTGTAGGAGGCGGCGGATTTAACGCATATGTTGGCACAAACGATATGCGGGATGTAGAGGCACTCGTGCAAAAAGGCGATAAAGAAGTGGCATTGGTGCGTGAAGCGTTTATTCTTCAAGTGGCCAAAGACATCGGCTCTATGGCCTGCGTTCTGAACGGCAAAGTAGATCAGATCATCATGACCGGAGGTATCGCATACAATACCAGCATCATCGATAGATTAAAGGAAAGAAGCGGCTTCATCGCTCCTGTTACTGTCTATCCCGGAGAGGATGAGCTTCTTGCGCTCGTTCAAGGCGCCCTGCGCGTAATATCCGGCGAAGAAAAGGTAATGGACTACTAATATGGACTACTGATAGTTATAGGCGGCAATCCCTGTTATACGGGTCTGCCGCCTCTTTTTATTCCAAATTTCTCACGCATGGCGAGAAGATTGTTTATCTGTTCTTCGTTCAGCCTGTTTTGCTTCTCCAGAATCTTATCGGTAATCAAAAGTATCTTCGCGTAGTATTCCATGGATTCCAGACGGTAATAGGCTGAAAATGCATCTTCTCCCCACGTTACCGCACCATGATTGGCCAAAAGCACTCCATTGTGCGTATGGCAGTAAGGAGCTATCACTTCCGGCACCTCATCCGTACCAAGCTCCGCATAAGGAGCTATCGGCACATCTCCGAGCGTAATGATTGCCTCCGCCAATACAGGCGCATCGAGAGGAATCCCTGCAATCGCGAAACATGTACAGATAGGCGGATGCGCATGGCAGACTGATCGGATGTCGGGATTCTCTTTGTAAGCTCGAAGATGCATCTTCAATTCGGAAGACGGCTTATTCGTTCCTTCCAAAATATTTCCTTCAAGATCCACTTTTACAAGCATCTTTTTCTTCATATAGCCCTTGGAAACTCCCGTAGGCGTAGCCCACACTTCATTGTCTCCCGTTCTAATAGAAATATTTCCATCGTTGGCCGCCACAAAATTCCGCACATACATCCTCTGCCCAATATCTATAATCGCCTTCTTCGCTTGGTTTTCCGTCATAAATTCCATATGCTTTTCCCTTTCTCATATGCATTCTTTTTCTTGAAAATCTCCCGTAAGGATTCCGTAAAAGGAGCTCTTGCAACGCCGTATTCGGTAACAATGGCGGTAATCAGGTCATGGTCCGTCACATCGAAGGCGGGGTTGAATACCTTAATCCCATCCGGGGCAAGCCTCTCTTTGTACCACATTTCCGTCACTTCTTCCGCCGGGCGCTGTTCAATACAGATATCTTCTCCCGTCTTAGTATTTCTGTCGATAGTCGAAGTAGGTGCACAGACGTAAAACGGCACATGAAACCTTTTTGCAACTGCCGCCACTACGGAGGTCCCGATTTTATTAGCGGTATCACCATTTGCCGCCACTCTGTCACAGCCCACAAAAACAGCGTTTATCCAACCGTTTCTCATAACTGCGGCCGACATATTGTCACAGATTAGAGTCACTTCCACCCCTGAAGAATGAAGTTCGTATGCAGTCAACCGCGCTCCCTGCAGAAGAGGCCTCGTTTCATCGACAAACACACGGAACTGATATCCTTTTTCCTGCCCCAGGTAGATAGGGGCTGTAGCTGTTCCGTATTTGCAGGTTGCCAGCTGGCCGGCGTTGCAGTGAGTCAATATACCGTCTCCCGGTTTCACCAGACTGAGCCCATACTCTCCTATCATTTTGCATACCCATATGTCTTCTTCCTTAATGGATATGGATTCTGCTCTCAGTTTTTCCTTGATTTGTGCCACCGACAGTTCCTTATTTCTCTTGCACACCTCATCCATACGGTTTAAGGCCCACGATAGATTAACTGCAGTAGGTCTTGCGGAATTCAAATATTCTTTTTGCTTCACAAACTCTTTATAAAAAGTATTATAATCATCCGTATCAATCTGCTTTGCCAATATGTATATTCCGAAAGCCGCCGCCACCCCAATCGCAGGTGCTCCGCGTACTTTCAATAAATAAATGGCATCCCATATTTCTTCGGCTGTTTTTAAACGGATAATCTCCGTTTTCCCAGGGAGAAGTGTCTGGTCTATAATCACCAGAGCCCCTTCTTCGTCATTAAGCTCTACCGTTTCATATTCCATTATATTTTTCTTATCCGTCATTCCTTCTCTTTTCTCCATTTCAGATTAATTCCGTCATTATTCTTTATTACGTACTGCGATATCCGCATACCGAGCCTGTGCTGTCTTTAATAAATCTGCCGGCGCAAGCTCTATTTGCGAGCCTATCCTTCCTCCGCTATCGGTATGACAAAAACATAATAATTCTTACCTGTACCGACCGTCACCAACGTCTTATATGCTCTATTATAGGGAAGTTGCAGCATATCAGCTATCTGAAGCGCATCGCATTTGCTTTAACTTCTTTGTTCTTTGCCATGATTTCACCTTTTTCTTAAAGTCTACTATTTTTGTACCATTCTTTTCCCCCTTTGTAAACTGCTAAATAGATTATAATGTCCGGAAGTATCATAAGAAAAACTATTATGAAAGATTTCCTTCATATCGGCATAATATAACAGGTGTTTTTTTATCTCGTATTATTTTAAATTATTGAATTTATCTTTTATATGCGTATATGTAGGTTTATATAAATGAATTAAAACTTTCAAACTTTTATCTCGCACTACTTTTTACTCAGATTATAGCCATGTACAGCATTGCTGTCAGGTACCCGATCACTCCGCATCCCGGGAAGGTAAGTATCCATGCAGCTATCATTTTTTCCACAACATTTTTGTTTACATTGGATATATCCTCCGACGCCCCCACTCCCATAATGGATGTTGTTTTTACATGAGTGGTTGAAACAGGTATACCGATTAGTGTAGAAAAGAGCAAGCACAGAGCTCCTGACACATCAGAAGCGAATCCCTGTGGCTTCTTTAAGCTTACCATATCGTTTCCTACCATTTGGATAATGCGCTTTCCCCCTATAGACGTTCCTGCTGCCATGATTCCGCTGCATAGAACCATCATCCAAAAAGGAATCTGAAAATCCATCATTTCCGGCCTGTCGCCTGCAAGACATATTCCCAGCATGAATACAGCCATGAACTTCTGTCCATCCTGTGCGCCGTGCATAAAAGCCATCGCTGCCGCTCCAGCTATCTGTGCCTTATCAAAAGACGGTTTCTTCAATGCGGCTGCAGTATATCCATTTACCGCCTTCCCGCAGATATAGCCCATGCAAAAGCCGAGTACTGCGGACAGGATCAAGCCATACAGCACCTTTATCCACTCCGAACCGTTAATACCTGCCGCCCCGTTATGTATGGCAATTGCTGCCCCCGATAAACCGGCAATCAGCGCGTGACTTTCACTGGTAGGTATGCCGAAGCACCAGGCTGCCGCTGCCCATACAATGATGGCCGTCATGGCCGCACAAAGGGCCGTTAAAGCCATGACGGAATTCATTCCGAAATCCACCATATGATAAATTGTAAACGCTACCCTGGAATTAAGCATTGTCATAAAAAGCATACCTGCAAAATTAAAAACGGCCGCCATGCGTATAGCTTTTTGCATGTTCATCGCTCCTGTAGCAACACAAGTAACAATTGCATTAGGGGCATCTGTCCATCCGTTTACAAGGATTACCCCAAGTATTAATAATACCGTTATCCGTAAAATAGGATTGCCGACAAATTGCTGAATAAATTCATGAAATAGTATGGTCATAAAAATCCCTTCCGCATTTTGATAACAAGTGTTATACAATAATTATAGTGACAGCCGCGAAGAAATATGACAAAAAACCGGTGCCGTATACTATATATACCGCACCGGTTTACATCTTTACATATAATTACAAAAATAAAAATTAGTTGTTAGTGTTGAGTTCTGCTCTCAATCTTTCTGTTAATGCAGGAACAATCTTATTCAGGTCACCCACGATACCGTAATCAGCTACGTCGAAAATAGGAGCTGTTTCGTCTTTGTTGATTGCGATAATAACATCGGATTCTTCCATACCTGCCAAATGCTGAATCGCACCTGAAATACCGATTGCAAAGTATACGTTCGGGCGAACAGTCTTACCTGTCTGACCTACCTGTAAGTCCTTCGGTTTCCAACCGGAATCAACAGCCGCACGTGAGCAGCTCACAGTAGCGCCAAGCACTTCTGCAAGGTCTTCCAGTATCTTAAAGTTCTCTGCGCTGCATACACCACGTCCACCTGACACAAGAATCTTAGCATCCATGATATCTTCTGTTTCCGCAACAGATTTCACAACCTTGAGGATTTCAACATATTTGTCATTCGGTGTGAATCCTGGATTGAACTCTTCGATAACAGCTTTTGCATTTTCGTCTTTACGAGCCTTCTGCATAACACCGGGACGAACCGTTGCCATCTGCGGACGGAAATCCGGACAAGCGATTGTCGCGATAGTATTTCCGCCGAAAGCAGGACGAGTCATAAGTAACTGATTGTGTAATTGCTCTTTTCCCGGAATAGGGTTAATCGGGAAATCGCCGATTTCCAATCTCGTACAGTCTGCCGTAAGACCTGTGTGAACCCTTGCAGATACACGAGGACCTAAATCGCGTCCGATTGCAGTAGCACCTACTAAGAAAATCTCCGGTTTATATTTTTCGATGACAGAAGCGAGAGCATGTGTATAAGGCTCCGTCCTATATTCTTTCAATTCAGGATCATCCACAAGGATAACCTTGTCTGCGCCGTAAGCTGCAAGCTCGTCCGCAAGCTCTTTTACGCCGCTTCCTACTAAAACTGCCGTAACTTCAGTTCCCAAATCCTTTGCAAGCTCTTTGCCCTTGCCGATCAATTCCAAAGCGATACCGCTTACCTTATTATCCACCTGCTGTGCAAAGACAAATACTCCTTTATATTCTGCTATATTCATTCTTATTCACCACGCTTTTCCTTTGATTTATTAAATGATGTGTTTCTCTTTTAATCTTTCTATAATATAATCAACCGACTCGTTAGGATCGAGAGCAACCTTTGCTCCTACACCTTTTCTAACTCTATCGGAAGCTCTGGCGATCTGTGTCGGAGAACCTTTAAGTCCGAGGTTGGAATCCTCCACATCTACCAAATCAGCTCTTCCCCATACGGTAATCTCTGCCTTATAAGCATCGAAGATTCCGCCCGGAGTCATGTAACGGGGCTCATTCAGTTCAGCTAATGCCGTAATCAAGCAAGGCATTTTAGCTTTTAAAACATGATATCTGTCATCATACTGACGCTCAACGATAACGCTGTCACCTTCCACTTTGATATCCTGTGCATAGGAAATTACCGGAATTCCCAAATGCTCGGAAATCTGCGGACCAACCTGTGCGGTGTCTCCGTCGATAGCCTGACGGCCTGTAATAATCAAATCATATTCTAAATTGCGGATTGCTCCGGCAAGTGTCTGAGAGGTTGCCCATGTGTCAGCACCACCAAGAACTCTGTCCGTTACGAGGATTCCTTTGTCCGCACCCATAGCCATAGCTTCACGGAGTACTTCTTCCGCTTTCGGGAGACCCATGGTAATAGCGGTCACTTCCGCACCATACTGTTCTTTTAATCTAAGCGCTGCTTCAAGACCTGCTTTATCATCGGGATTCATGATGGTAAGCATCGCACCTCTGTCAAGTGTGCCATCGGGGTTGAACTTAACGCCACCCTTTGTATCGGGTACTTGTTTAATACAAACGACAATTTTCATCGTATTTCCACTCCTTATGTTTTCATTCATTTTCATTTGACTGTTGTCATTATTTCAGTATTGCACCGGAGATTACCATTCTCTGAACTTCTGAGGTTCCTTCATATATCTCGGTAATCTTAGCATCACGCATCATACGCTCTACGTCGTATTCTCTCGTATAACCGTAACCGCCGTGAAGCTGTACAGCCTTTGTCGTAACTTCCATAGCGACTTCCGCAGCGTACAACTTTGCTTTTGCAGCTTCTACGGAATAAGTTTTCTGCGTATCCTTTGCTCTCGCAGCTTTGTAAACGAGCAGCTGAGCAGCCTCTGTCTTCGTAGCCATATCAGCAAGCTGGAACTGCGTATTCTGGAAAGCGGCAATCGCTCTGCCGAACTGTTTTCTTTCTTTTACATAGTCAATAGTTCTCTCCAAAGCGCCTTCTGCAAGACCGAGAGCTTGCGCTGCAATACCGATACGTCCTCCGTCCAGAGTGTGCATAGCGATGCCAAAGCCCTTGCCTTCCGCACCTAACAGATTTTCCTTAGGAATTCTGCAATCTGTGAAAATCAGCTCATATGTAGAAGAGCCACGGATACCCATTTTCTTTTCTTTCGTACCGAAAGAGAAACCGGGTGTTCCTTTTTCAACAATAAAAGCGGAAATTATTTTTTTGCTTCTGCCTTTGGCATCAGTGGAAACACCTGTTACTGCAATAATAATATATATGTCTGCTTCTTTACCGTTTGTGATGAAAATCTTAGAACCGTTAAGTACCCATTCATCGCCGTCGAGAACAGCCTTTGTCTGCTGTCCCTGCGCATCCGTACCTGCACCGGGCTCCGTCAAACCGAAAGCACCTAATTTCTCACCCTTTGCAAGGGCAGGTAAATACTTCCGTTTCTGTTCTTCCGTACCATATGTCAGAATAGGGTCACAGCAAAGAGAGGTGTGTGCGGAAACGATAACTCCCGTAGTTCCGCAAACTTTGGAAAGTTCTTCTACACACATTGCATATGTCAATATATCACAGCCCTGTCCGCCGTATTCCTTCGGTATCGGAATACCTAAGAAACCTGCTTTCGCCATTTTTTCAACAGTTTCTCTGGGAAATGTCTCTGTCTCATCTACTTCCTGTGCTAATGGCTTTACTTCCTTTTCAGCAAACTCTCTGAAAAGAGTTCTTGCCATTTCATGTTGTTTATCTAACATAAAATCCATGTTTTTATTTCCTCCATAAAATTATTTAATCACTGCTTATTTATTTCGAATAGTCATAGAAGCCTTTACCGGTCTTCATTCCAAGCTGTCCGCCGCGAACCATTTTCTTAAGAAGAGGATGAGGACGGTATTTGGAATCGCCGGTTTCGCTCTGAAGAACCTCCATAATCGCAAGTACGATATCAAGACCAACCAGATCTCCGAGCGCCAAAGGACCCATCGGATGGTTTGCACCTAATTTCATCGCATTGTCAATACCCTCTACGCTTGCAACGCCTTCTGCGTAAATGCCGATTGCTTCGTTAATCATAGGAATGAGTATTCTGTTTACGACAAAGCCTGCAGCTTCGTTTACCTGTACCGGAGTTTTGCCGATTTCTTCGGAGATTGCTTTAATCTTATCGACTATTTCATCGGGTGTGTTAAGACCTGCAATCACTTCCACAAGCTTCATAACAGGAGCCGGATTGAAGAAGTGCATACCGATTACCGGTCTGTCAAGTCCTGCCCCGATTTCCGTGATGGAAAGAGAAGATGTGTTCGTAGCAAAGATACAATCTTTTTTGCAAATGTCCTGCAACTCTTTGAATGTCTGTTTCTTAATATCCATAACCTCTAAAGCAGCTTCCACTACTAAATCACAATCTGTACAGATTGTTTTCACACCCGTTGTGATTTTAGCAAGGATTGCATCTGCTTCGGATTGCTCCATCTTACCTTTTGCAATACGCTTTTCAAAGCCTTTGGCGATTCTGTTTTTGCCGTTTGCAGCAAATTCTTCATTGATATCGCAAAGAAATACTTCATAGCCTTCTGTCTGGGCAAAAGCCTGTGCAATACCTGCGCCCATTGTACCGGCACCAATAATACCTACTTTCATCTTGTTTCCTCCTGGATTTGTATTTATATATTTTATTATCAGCAGCAAGCTGCCGACTTTATTACGGGTTACATTCTTCTATTATTTATTTAAGAACTGCTCTACTTTTCTTTTTTCCAGAAAGGCTGACATTCCTTCCTTCTGGTCATAGGTTTCAAAGCAGTCGCCGAATAATTTCTCTTCAATTACAATAGCCTTGTCCATATCTACGTCCAAGCCTTCATTAATTGCCTTCTTGCAGTTACGAACAGCTATAGGCGCATTCTTAGCAATACCTTCTGCCATTTTCACCGCTGCAGGCATCAATTCTTCTTGTGTATAAACGGCATTTACAAGACCGATTCTCAAAGCTTCGTCCGCTTTGATGTTCCTTCCGGTATAAATCATCTGCTTTGCCATACCAACGCCTACTATACGTGCAAGTCTCTGGGTTCCTCCAAATCCCGGCGTGATTCCAAGGCCCACTTCCGGCTGTCCGAATACTGCGTTATCGGAGCAAATTCTGATATCACAGCTCATGGAAATCTCACAGCCACCGCCCAGTGCAAATCCGTTAATCGCCGCAATAACAGGAATAGGGAAAACTTCCAGCTTACGGAATACGTCATTTCCTTTTTTACCGAAGGCTTCACCTTCTGCCTTTGTAAGAGAACTCATTTCTCCAATATCCGCACCTGCTACGAAAGACTTCTGTCCTGCACCTGTTAAAATGAGGCATCTAACTTCATCGAGGTTAACAGCATCGAGAGTTTTGTCCAACTCTTCAAGAACCGTGCTGTTCAGCGCGTTCAATGCTTTTTCACGGCTGATAGTGATAATGCCAACGGCACCTTTTTGCTCATATACGATAAACTCCATATTGATTCTCCTTTTTATTTTTATCTTTTAATGTTGCCTTCAGTTTTTATCCGATTACAGTCCGATAAGCAGACCTGATACTGTTATAGACAGTTTGATAAGCCTGCTTATCCTATTTTCAACTATTTAACTTTACTCTCTCGTAACGACAGTAGCACATCCCATACCACCACCGATGCAAAGTGTTGCAAGACCTGTTTTAGCATTTCTTGCTTCCATTTCATGAAGAAGCGTAACTAAGATACGACAGCCTGATGCTCCTACCGGATGTCCCAATGCGATTGCTCCGCCGTTCGGATTAAGCTGTTTATCTACATCTATTCCTAAGTCTCTTCCTACTGCTACGGACTGTGCCGCAAAAGCTTCGTTCGCTTCGATAATATCGAAGTCTTCAATCTTCATGCCGGTTTTTTCCATAACTTTCTGAGTTGCCGCAACAGGGCCGATTCCCATAACCTCAGGTCTTACTCCCGCAAGGGCACCCGCTACAAATGTAGCCATAGGTTTTACACCTAATTCTTTTGCTTTTTCTTCGCTCATAACGACAATTGCAGCCGCACCGTCATTGATACCGGAAGCATTTCCTGCCGTTACAAATCCATCCTTATTGATAGTGCGGAGTTTTGCAAGCGCGTCCATCGTAGAACCTGCACGCGGGCCTTCATCCACCTTGAATTCAACCACTTCTTTTTTCTTCTTAACCATAACCGGTACAATTTCTTTATCGAATGCACCTGCTTTCTGAGCCGCTTCCGCTTTCTGCTGGCTCTTAAGTGCGAACTCATCCAATTCTTCTCTCGTGAGTCCCCATTCATTGCAAATATTATCTGCGGTCTGAATCATATGATAGCTGTTGAACGCATCCCAAAGAGCGTCATTTACCATGGAATCTACTAAGGTTCCATTATTCATTCTATATCCGAAACGTGCCTGAGGAAGTAAATAAGGAGCCATAGACATGTTCTCCATACCGCCTGCAACTACTATGTCAGCGTCTCCTGCCATAATCATCTGAGCCGCCATGTTTACACAGTTAAGTCCTGAACCACATACTACGTTAACCGTCACTGCAGGAACTTCTACCGGCAGCCCAGCCTTGATGGATGCCTGACGTGCTACGTTCTGTCCCAGACCTGCCTGAATAACACATCCCATGTATACCTGATCAACTGCTTCCGGAGCAACCCCTGCTCTGTTTAAAGCTTCTTTAATTACAATTGCACCAAGCTCTGCTGCCGGTGTTGTACTGAGACTTCCGCCCATAGTTCCGATAGCTGTACGGCAAGCGCCCGCTAAAACTACTTTTTTTCCCATTGTTTCTTCCTCCATACAATAATGTATCTGCCGAAGCAGAATAAGTGATAATTGCAATGATTGTTAATTTTTTATCATTACTAGCGTTTTAATTATATCATAGGGTTTTTCATTTTGCAACGGTAAGAAATATGATATTTAAATCAATTAAAAACAATTCGGCAAAACAATATTACTTGACACACAAACTGAAACAATTATAATTACAGTATAATGTATTTCATTAACATACTTTTTTAGAAAAAAGCAGCATTTGCAAGGAGAACACAATATGAACAGCGAATTCTGCATAGCAGTACACGCATTGGTTTTTCTAAACCGTAAAGCCTGCATATTATCCAGTACTGAGCTTGCCAAAAATATATGTACAAATCCGGCAAGAATACGCAAGATTATGGTAAAGCTTAAAAAAGCAGGCCTTATTTCCACAAAAGAAGGTCTTGACGGAGGATATTTCCTCAAGGCAGACCCGAAAGATATTACTTTATTTCAAGTCAGCGAGGCCTTGGATTTTAAATTTGTTTCTTCGGCATGGAAGAGCGGTGGCGTCGATATGGATTGCCTGATTGCTTCCGGCATGGGGCAAGTGCTGGACAATATCTATGCGGATTTGGACTCTCTATGCAAAGAGCGTCTGAAACAGATAACCATAAGCAACATAGATGATGAAATATTCTTATCACATACCACAGTAAACGGAGGTAATACATGAATCTAGCAATTGAAACCAGTATCCCGGCAGCTACCGTATTTATTCAGGGATTAATTAGCTTTTTTTCTCCTTGCGTACTGCCGCTTATTCCTCTCTATATAGGCTATTTATCCGGCGGTGCAAAAACGGCGGATGCAGACGGAAATATTCGCTATAAGCAAAGTAAAGTAATGCTCAATACCCTGTTTTTCGTATTCGGAATCAGCTTTTCCTTCTTTTTGCTGGGATTAGGCTTTACCGCTATCGGACGATTTTTCCAGAATTATCAGACTTGGATCACCCGTATAGGAGGTATTCTCATTGCACTCTTCGGTCTTTCCCAGCTCGGCATCTTCGGTAGTTCCGGTATGGGAAAAGAACATCACTTTCGCTTTCAGCCCGACAGCCTTGCGATGAATCCATTAACCGCTCTCGTATTCGGTTTTACTTTCAGCTTCGCTTGGACTCCCTGCGTAGGCCCCGCACTTGCAAGCGTCCTGATTATGGCAGCGTCTTCCGCGTCTTCAACCACGGGATTTGTTTTAATCGGCGTATATACTCTGGGCTTCGTTCTTCCCTTTATGGGAGTAGGTATCTTTACCGGAACCTTATTGGACTTCTTCAAAAAACACAGGCAGGTCGTAAAATATACGACAAAAGCCGGCGGTGTACTTATGATTCTTATCGGAATCATGATGTTTACCGGCTGGATGAACGGCTTCAGCAGTTATTTATCAGGTACGGCCAATTCTTCACCACAAAACAGCATAAGCGCTCCTGCAACAGATGCGGCAGCGGAAGATAGCAATAATAATGATAGTAATGTCAACAACAATGACACTGATGTCAATAATAGCTCTGCCGACTCCGCTGATGTAGACTCAGTTGCAGCTCCCGAGTTTACCCTTACGGATCAGTATGGAAATACTCACACACTCTCTGATTATAAAGGCAAAACGGTCTTCCTTAATTTCTGGGCGACCTGGTGTCCTCCCTGTCGGGCTGAAATGCCGGAAATTCAAGAAATCTATGGAGAATACGGCGAAAATGCAGGCGACGTAATTGTTCTGGGCATCGCTTCACCGGATGTGGGCCGGGAGGGTTCTGCGGAAGATATTGCCGCTTTTCTTGAGGAAAATAATTACACGTATCCTGTGGCTATGGATACCGGTGGAGAAATGGCATCCGCTTACGGTATAAATGCTTACCCCACTACCTTTATGATCGATAAGGACGGAAATGTCTTCGGCTACGTCTCCGGTCAGCTGACAAAAGATATTATGAAAAGTATTATTGAGCAGACTATATCCGGCGTACGGACGCAATGAAAAAGAAGAATAAAGAAATAGAAGAAAACATCCGTGTCATTAGCCCATCCGCTTCCTTTTACAGGAAGCCATGCCGGTTCCCAGTAAAAATAGGCGGCTCCCAAACCGTTTGCTATCGATGATATCTCTTCTATCAGCTTTTTCATAAAAAGGGCTTGCCCCTCCTTCGTCGCGGGATATTCCAAGTTCATCTCCAGTGCCGGTTTTGCAGCAGCTCCTTTTCTCTCCTGTGGCGCCAGCTTCTCATAAGAAGCATAATCTTCCATCGTAAAAGGCTGGGCGACCTCCGCCACAACAATCTGCTTCCCATAATGCTGCGCCAATAAATTCATGTTATCTATGAGTCTATTCATAGCTCCGTTTCAGACAGGGTAGTAAGACAGTCCTATTTACCTGGAATTCCTCGCCCTTTTTGATAAAGCGGTCAAACCAGTCACGGTACATCTCATGGTCATCCCCATGGTCTAAATGCAGCATAATCGGAATAATCTGCATCCACTGCCCTCGCTCCGCGAATTCCCGCATTTACTAAACGCGCAATCGCATCATAATCGGGCTTTTTTCCATTGGGCCACAGAAGTCCGTTTGTAATTTCATTCCCAACCTGTACCATATCCGGAAAAAGTCCGGCATTCCTTCCCAGTTCACAAGCGTCGAAATTCACGGAGCTTATTGCCGGTATATGATTCTCCAGCAAATTGCTGTTGTAGAACGAACCTATCTTTACCATATGCGGAACCTCAATTTTTTCTTTGTTCAGCTTATTCAGAACATATAGACAGATAGCATCATCTGTGCATAGAAGACAATCCACCTTCTTGCGCATCAACTCTTCCACCGTAATCTCGGCCGCCACATAATTTTCTATATCCATATAAACTAAATTTGAATCGGCAGACTTTCCCGCTTCCAGCATCGCCTCTTCATAGCCACGATAACGGTTCAAATTAACGATGAGCCTTCTGCTCCCAACAACCAGCCCTATCTTCTCACATCCCTTAAGCAGAAGCATGGAGGTCAGCTCTTTGCAAGCCGCCTTATGGTCGTGGTCAATACGGATTATGTTATCAGCGTCGTAACTGCCAATTGTAACTTCAGGAAATTAATCGCCAGATCATCAACATTGGTCCTCGCCAGTACGATTCCATCCGCTTTTCGGTTATTGGCGAGGTTTTCCAAATGCGAGATATCATTCTGACCACCGATTGTAACTACAAGATTATAACCGAAAGTTTCGGCAACCTCCAAGAGTCCCATCATACAATGCAGAAAAAACGCCATCTCCACGATGTCGCAATCTCCGGGAATTACCCATCCGATATTCCGGGTTCTATTGGAGATTAACCCATTCGAATAGATTCCCGGCATATAATTGTGTTTTTCTATATATTCAAACATTCTTTTTTTGTAGCTTCTCCGATTCTCCCTTTGCCCGAAATTGCTCTGGAGACAGTGCTTTCACTGACTCCCAGACTTTCAGCCACATCTTTAATTGTTAACTTCTCAGCAACTCCTTCTCTCTTTGCAGACTCCACTCTTTTCGCCACTCTATCGTTTTCGTCATATTAATTCAAAAATGCTTTACGTTCATATAAACAACTGAATATGTCTTCGTCAATGTGCCAATTTACTAAGAAACGTGCCGGTAAATTAGTCAAATTATCCGCCTCTACATAATTATCAAAGCAAAATAAAATTTTGGAAATCCTGTCGAATATATTTTAGACAATTGTAAAAAATATTTTTGAAAACCATTGACACTAGTTTTAGACAAGTGTAAAATATGAACATAGGCAATTGTCTAAAAAGGAGATGATATAATGAGCAACTTTAAAAAACTGCCTGATACGGAATTTGAGATTATGAAGGTGGTGTGGGCGAACGAACCGCCCATCACAACTAACATGATTATGGAAGCGTTAGGTAATGAGCGCGAATGGAAAGCACCAACTGTAATTTCACTGATGCTTAGGCTGGTGGAAAAGGGTTTTTTGCGGACAGAGAAAAACGGTAAGGAGCGCACCTATTTCCCGCTTGTAGACAAAGATGACTATTTGAAATTCGAAACAGGTAACTTTATGAAGCTTTATCATGAGAATTCATTTCTTAGCTTCGTCAATACCCTTTATGACGGGAATCAGCTTAACGATGCCGATATTGATGAACTGATGAAATGGGTGAAAGAACGGAGGATTTGATATGCGGGAATATATGACTGCATTGATAGAATGCTCTGTTACCATGTCAGCGCTTATATTGGGCTTCATTGTCACTACCCCGTGGCTGTTAAAAAGATATTCTCCAAAATGGTTATATTATATCTGGTTAGTGCTTGTGGTAGGTTTAATCATCCCATTCCGGCTTCATCCCGACACAGCATTTATTCAGATGAATACCCCGCCCGATTATATACAGCAAATCATACCGGGGAATGTAGGAAATATTGTTGATTCATCTATTCCAACCAATACACCGTCACATGAGCTATCGGCAATTTCATGGTGTCAGATTGGTATATGCCTATGGGGCACCGGACTTTTTGCCTTTATGGTTTATCACGGGTTAAAGCATTTTCGTTTTCTCAGAATGGTAACCCGATGGAGCGAACGGCCTGATAAGCAAATGAAACTTTACAAAGGATTAAAGCAGATATGGGAATAAGCACGCCAATTAAATTGCAGATATGCTCCTGTATCTCAAGCCCAATGATGATCGGTTTTATAAGACCTACAATCTTGCTGCCGTGGCCTGATTTTTCAGCAGACGAACTTCCATATATCCTCAAACATGAATTAGTACACTTTAAACGTAAGGATTTGTGGTATAAAAGTCTGGTATTTTTTGCAACTGCCATTCACTGGTTTAACCCTGTAGTGTATATGATGGCAAGAGCCATCTCGTCACAGTGCGAGATATCATGTGATGCAGAGGTAATATACAAAACAGATATTGGCACAAGGCAGCAATACAGCGAAACCATCATTGGAGTTTGGCATTTGCAACCAATTCGCCAGCAGTTTCCGAAGCGCAAACGACATATTTAGTAGGGGATAAACATTCTCAGGATGTCTCAAATACTCCAACGGAGCAGGAATTATTATCCGAATATGGACCATACGGCATTTCGTTTGATAAAGACGGTAAAATGTATTTTAATGGTGAAATTATCAGGTATTTTTGGGACGGTGCAGATTTAGGAGATAATACAGCGGCTGTCCGTTATGAATATTTGAATGACGAAGGTACGGTTGACGTTCATACGACCCGGAATACTATTGACAATGGTGATGGAAGTATCGATCCTCTTGGTGACTTGACTGGAATTATTCAATATAGCCAAGAAGAATTTGATCAAAGAAACTTGGATGATTTGAATGGTTCTTCTAACCCGGTCACATATGTCAATGGTGATGGAAGTGTATCAGAAGGCGAAACATTGGCACAGCGGTTTGCCAAGTATAAAGATTTTGGGATTGAGTACAAAGAACAGGAAGGTAGCAGTGTTGGTAATGTTTACTATGACGGCCAATTAGTAAGAACGTTTGTCGATAAAAACAAGAATGGCGGGATCTTCACTTTTCAATCTGTGGATGGCGGCAAAATCGTCGTGCATACAGTTTATGACGAAAATGGAAAACTAATCAAAGTGGAAAAAGAGAGAAACTAGATTCTAACAATCCTAGCTGTCCGGCATTATTAAAGATTTGCCTCCTATATTTTTCACATCCTGTTTTACCTGTCCAGAATACTATTTTTCTCCTGAACTTTGGTACAAATACTATGCGATATTTACAACTCCAATTTCTCAAAACCACCATGACTCAATCGGGCATAGCAAAAAAGGGTTGCCGCACGACGTTTTTTGTCGTTGTGCGGCAGCATTGGACCTTATGAAATCATGGGGGATGAAAACTTAAAAAGCGATTGAACTCTATAGTTTTTATTGAACTATAATAAAATGCATGTTTCTCCATAAAACCATTGATCTGTTTTTACTTCCTTATGAGCAGTTACTTTAACATCACCAATTATATCTATTGTAACCCTCAGCAAATTGCCACTAATAGAACCTATGGCGTTAAAAGATAACTGAGCTGGCCAGTCTGGAATGGTTGCAACATGTAAATATTCATAAGGCTTTACTGTTTGTCCGGTTAAATTTATTGCAGAAACAATAGATGCCATAAATCCATTATAATCACCTTGTATTGATACCTTTCTAAAAGCCGGAATAACCGAGTAATGTGTCTTGTTCATTTTGTTACTTGCAATATAATCTTATCATTTAATGCTTTACCCATTGTCGCATCTAGGGCTTTACCAATTACTGTCGTCTGCAAATCTGTTGCAAGCTCTGGCATATCACCTTTCAGCCCCTGCGGACCATTGCTTAAAAGACACATTTATGACAAAAAATATATATCGTTCCAGCCTTTACTCCTCGATCTGCAAAACCATATGTAGCTATGTTACTGATAAACATCGGGTACATCCTGGTTCTGTCTGTCCTCATAGGCGTAAACCTCTACGCTTTGCTATATGTGAGCCGTAGAAGCGTTGAAAAGGATGCCGATAAACCAGTCCCGATCTTCACGGTTAGTGCTACCGCTGCCGCAAGGTACTCCGCCTGTGTATTGGCGGTATCAATGGTACAATCCACCACTTTCACGCCTGCGGCACGTAATTTTTCCATGAGGGCGCGACCTACAAGCCTTGTATGCTCGGATTCCTTAATAACTCCAACGGCGCCATATCCAGCGCCGCTTGCTGTTTGACCACAATTAACTCCTATTGTCATAATCCACCTCTTACTCTTGCAGCTCCGGCAATCCCACGGTTGAAGTCAGCAAAGATAAGATTCCGGCCAATGCAGATGCAGATGCTACTATTACCCAATTAACCTCTGACATAATCGCTGCAGTACCGATAGTCGCTAATGCCGTCTGTGCTACTGTCCTGATTGCCCTTACTCCAGCCGCTTTTACCAATTTCACAAATTCTTCTTTGCTCATATTATTTCTCTCCTTACTATATTGTTAATATTGATGTGACAATTGCTCCCAAAATCCCTCCGACAAGGGTGTTTATGATTGCCTGCTTCACTTGTTTGTTTCCTGCAAATCGGCAACTAGTTCAGGCGTATCGCCTTTCGGTTCCTGAGGTCCTACATCGCCTTTATCTCCTTTGAGCCCTTGCGCACCTGTTGCACCTACCGGACCCGGAATACCCTGCGGACCTCTATCACCATTTTCGCCCTTGGGCCCGACTAAACCTTGCGCACCGCTCGCTCCAACGGGTCCCTGCGCCTTCACACCTGTATCTTCATTATTTACATACCAGTTTCCATTTGCTCCAATGTAAGGAGCAAATACGCTATTTAAAGCTTCCATTCTTTTTTCCTCCTGAATAATTAATTGATAGTTTCTCACATGTGATAAAATTATATTAGAACATATGTTCGGGTATTTCAATGGTGAATATGACCAAAATTACCCATGAAATTTCTATGTGTCACTTTCAAACAATTTTTAGCTGCTTCTTGCCACAGCTTCGGTACATCTTGCAGTCTAATTGTCTACCACCACACTATTGCCGATTTTAATCTATATCTCCGTCAGATTGTCCGGCGTGAGTTCCACCTGCTCAGCAATGTCTGGTTAAATGTAATATATGTAGTATCAAACACAACAATGGCATGAACTAACCTGCAATTTTTGTTACTGTCAATGTAGATATAATAAAAAAGCGCCCATCCGAAGATGAGTGCTTTTCTATGTAATATGGTAACTGTTCTGTTATCGAGCTGTTGATAAGGATTCATCATTCCAGTAATCATAATCCTCCGCCGGACGATGTGATGCTGATGATAAATACCACCATATGCCAAACCTATCAATAACCGAAGCCGCGCAAGGGCTCCACGGCAGCTCTCCAATGGGCATATCAATTGTTCCACCTTCTTGTAGTAAATCGAAGGCGCGTTGTACCTCTTCTGGACTATCAAACTCATACCCCAGTTGAATAAAGCTCTCTTCCCCTTTATCCTTAGATGCTTCTACTACAGATAGATAAACTTCCTCATTTTTTAAGAGTTCAGAATGAAAGAAGGAACCATCCGGATTTTTGACATGATATCCTAATTCTAATCCAAATACTCGCTGATACAATTCGACTGCATCTACACTATTTTTCACATTTAACCCAATACCGAATCCCATAATTTTCCTCCATTCTTTTTTATCAGTTTACAACAAAATTAATTTTTTGAATAGTTATGAAATAAAAATTTGATTGTATAATTGGAATACTGTAATTCCTACTAACTTTCAATATTAATTTTTCATATTTATTATTTCAATATGAAAAAACTAGTTTTCCGTATATTGAATGAAAAAATTCAATTAATAATATTTTACATATTTTGAAATTTCATTAATTCTTGATTTTTTATCCAATGCCCTTTTTTATCTTTTTCAAATGGAAGGATTTTTTGTATTGCTTCAATGTTAATCACTCCATATACATGTGGATATTTTATTCCACTATTATCTGCATCCTCCCATTTTACTTCAGCCTCCAACTTATCAGTATCAATACATAACAGTACCAGTTCTTTCTTTACATCGCAAAATAGGGGGATAAGTTAATGTGTCTATTTTGATTGCTGTTTTTTTTATTGTACATTACCGTCCATCTATCGAATCTTTAAAAGCTGCTCTTCCAGTGCTTTAAAATCATAATCGTGTTGCCGAAACTGGTTAAAAGCATTTCCTTTCTTTGCCGGAGTTTTCGGCTTTTTGTATGTCCCGGGGAGATACTTTTCAAACGTCGCTTCCGTCAACCAACGGGATGGACTTTTAATAAAAGGCCCTGTCGATTAAGGATTTTGCAATACTCCGAGTAGTTTTTTGCCGCACTTACCAAATCATCTTCAGTAAAAAAACCGGTACACATGATATCAACATACGCTCTTTTTGCGGCATACTTGTTATCATCAATCGTATAACTCGAAAAAAAAAGCTCAAATTTTTCTATAGGGAATATAGAATCTATTATCGTTTTATTTTGTTTTAGTTTATCTTTATTAATAGGTACACTTTGCGGTACGCATTGTGGTACGTGCTGTGGTACAGACTTCAGTTCGCTTTGTGATACGGACTGTGGTACATTTTTATTATCATTTTGTACTGCAAGGCTTTTTAAGTGGTATAACGCTGATTGATTACCTCCGCGAGATTTCCATGTGATATATCCATCCTGTTCTAAGCGGTTCCTTGCCCTTTTAATTGCCTGCGCATTTAATCCCGATTTCAGAATCAGGACTGATATGGCTACCGTAAATTCTTGCTGCCAACCCGTTTTATTGGCTATGGACATAAGTGCATGCCATAAGGCAATGGCGGGTGAGGGGAGCGGATTTAGTTCGAGCCTATCGTAAAATGCTTTTATTTCTGATAAGTAGTTCAAATAATTATCACCGCCTATTCGATTTCTGCCTCTATACGAGGGTTATTTTTGTCTATGTAACATACATCATCAAAGACTACTAATCATTTAGGTTATACAATTTTCCTGAGATGATTAGTAAGTATTGCATGCTGCTTCCTTTCCGTAAAGGCTTTATTCATGCACATTCTTTTATGCAATATCTTTCGAGCCCGTGAAAGTTCGGAGGCAAGATATTTCTTAAATTCTGCCTCGTCTATCGGATCGCCGGGAACCGGTCTGTATATACCATGCCCTACATTGATAATGCAGTCGCCTTTTTTATTCGCCTCTTCTATTAAATCCCGCAGCTTTCGATCCGTATAAGCATGGTTATACCGGTCTATGCCGGGTGCCGTAAATTCCTGCGCAATTTATGTATGTTCTTCCGGAGTGCTTTTCCCATATCTGACACCCATAAAATAATCGCAGAATTCTTTCATGTCCCTTTATCTGTTGTGACTGGCTCCATTGCATACATAAAGGCTACAACCGGCGCAGGAATAGTCTTACAAGTATTGTTTGTGACCTTTTTTACTTCGATTGGCGGCAGTTTCTTTTCTAAACGGGCACGGCTTGTTGAATTTTGTATCGCAAAGTATCAGACAGTTGCCACTTGGTTTTCGGTATATACATTTTCTAGCTTCCATACATTTCATATCCATACTGTTTCTCTCCTTTACTTTTTTCTTCGCAATTCTGTCCTTTAGCATCCACCAACCGTCTCCACACATTTCTCCCGCCCTACTCAAGGTGCGAATCATAATCCGATATGCAGTGCCAAGTATGAATATAAGAGATATCCCTATCTTTGTTTGCGTTTCGCAAACTATATTTATAGTATAACTGCTATATGCAAACTTGTCAATAGTTTTATTTACATTTTGCAAACTTATTTGTTGACATGTTTACATTTGTTACATATAATCATGGATATTAGGAGGAATTCACTATGGGAGATAACTTCAATGAAAATTTAAAAGCCGCCAGAGAAAGAAGAAACATGTCACAAAAAGAAGTGGCCGAAGGTATTGGCGTTGCGAAATCCACATACTCTCTATATGAAAGCGGAAACCGAGAACCGAATGTTCCGACAATAAAGAAAATTGCCGATTTCTTAAATGTTTCAGCGGATGATTTATTGGGTATAAGCGATGAACCGCAAACCATTGCCGCTCATTTTGATGGAGACGAATATACAGAAGAAGAATTAGAGGAAATCAAACAGTTTGCCGAATTTGTAAAAAATAAGCGTAGATAGTCCGGTTTATTGTACATATAGCTTGGTTTAACTATTATATCCGCATTATATCTATCTATATTGGGGGAATTATTCATGACTAAATTAGAAGAACTAGAGAATGAAGCATATAATAACAACATTGACATTGTCCGCTGCAATTTTAATAGCAACCGAATAAAGGGACTTTACTGTGACGGTACTGTCGCACTAAACAAGAGCTTATCTAACACAGAAAAAACTTGTGTGTTGGCAGAAGAACTTGGACACTATTACACTGCTGTTGGTAATATTCTATGCCAAAAAGACGAAAATTGCCGTAAGCAAGAAATGAAAGGCCGGATTGTATCATATAATATGATGGTTGGACTAAATGGAATCATAAAATCCTACAAGCATGGCTGCCGTTCGTTATACGAAGCTTCTGAATTTTTAGAAGTAACAGAAGAATTTTTATCGGAAGCTTTACAATATTACCGAAGCAAATATGGGGCGTATACTATTGTTGATAAATACGTTATATATTTCGAGCCTTCTCTAGGCGTTTTGGAATTAAAATAAATAAAATGTAAAAGGGTATTTCAATTTGACTTTATTTACCGGTGAGGAATGTAGGGATTTTTGGGAGTATCCCAAAGTTTGTGTAAACCTCCAAACTGATGTAAGATAGACTTATCAGTTTGGAGGTTTATTTTATGGCAAGAAAAAAGGATTCCCCGCAAAAAGCTGCCCTTCGGCAGATGATGGACA
>JAAYNW010000061.1 GCA_012520655.1 Clostridiales bacterium
AATAGAATATGCGGGTGTAGTTCAATGGTAGAACACTAGCCTTCCAAGCTAGATACGTGGGTTCGATTCCCATCACCCGCTTACGTGTTCGTAGCTCAGCTGGATAGAGCAACGGCCTTCTAAGCCGTGGGTCGGGGGTTCGAATCCCTTCGAGCACGTTTGAGATATGAATAACCGACTTATCTCACTATGGTGGGTATAGCACAGTTGGCTAGCGCGTCAGATTGTGGCTCTGAAGGTCGAGGGTTCGAGTCCCTTTACCCACCTTTTTCTTCTTAAGAGGAGCAGAACGCCCTCAGGATTGTCTTTGCAGACAAGCTTGGTGTTATAAGTGATGGGCTATCGCCAAGCGGTAAGGCACAGGACTTTGACTCCTGCATTCGCTGGTTCGAATCCAGCTAGCCCAGTTTTCAATATGGGGTATTAGCTCAGTCGGTAGAGCACTTGACTTTTAATCAAGTTGTCCGGGGTTCGAATCCCCGATGCCTCACTATAAATAAAGACATCTTTATCTGACAGGATATAAGATGTTCTTTTTTATTGTCAATGAGGAGTTTGGGTTTGTTATGATGAAAGGATGAAATTATGGAATTACAAAAAGAGAATAAAATGGGACATATGCCCGTCAATAAGCTTTTATTGTCGATGTCGCTACCTATTATGGTTTCCATGCTTGTGCAGGCTTCATATAACGTTGTAGACAGTGTTTTTGTGGCAATGATTGATGAGAATGCTTTGACGGCAGTTTCACTGGCATTCCCTATACAAAGCCTAATGATAGCCGTTGCGGTAGGTACAGGAGTAGGCATCAATGCGGTTTTATCCAAATCATTAGGAGAGAAAAAATATGATAAAGTAAATATGACGGCAGCCAACGGAGTTTTTCTTGCGATTATATCTTACCTCGTATTTCTTGTGACAGGCTTGACAGCGGTAGTACCTTTTTACCGTAGCCAGACTGCGGATGCACAGATTCTTCAATATGGGAAAATATATTTGACTATTATATGTGTGTCTTCACTCGGAATATTTGTTCAGATTACTTTTGAACGTATATTGCAGTCCACCGGTAAAACCATTTTTACTATGCTGACGCAAGGGACAGGAGCGATTATCAATATAATCCTCGACCCAATCCTTATATTCGGATTGCTGGGAATGCCGAAGCTGGGAATGGCGGGCTCTGCTGTGGCTACGGTGATGGGACAGACGATTGCAGGTATTTTGGCAGTTGTTATCAATCACAAAGCGAATCAAGAGGTCAAAATACATTTTAAGGGCTTCCGTCCGAATAAGGATATTATCAAACAAATATATCTTGTAGGAATTCCCTCCATTGTTATGCAGGCTATGGGTTCTCTAATGACCTACGGAATTAATCTTATACTGATTTCCTTTACGGCGACGGCTACGGCGGTATTCGGCGTATACTTCAAGCTTCAGAGCTTCGTTTTTATGCCCATATTCGGCTTAAACAACGGTATGGTTCCCATTATTGCATATAATTATGGTGCAGGGAAAAAAGACCGCCTTATAAAGACGATAAAGCTAAGCATTGTTTATGCCGTTTTGCTGATGATAGTCGGATTCATTATATTCCAGACTTGCCCGCATATGCTTCTGCTGTTATTTAATGCATCTGAGACGATGCTCTCCATAGGAAAACCGGCACTGCGTATTATCAGTATCGGCTTCCTGGTTGCCGGCTTCTCCATTATTTGCAGTTCGGTATTCCAGGCGCTCGGAAACGGAATATACAGTATGATAATCTCCTTAATCAGACAGTTAATAGTCCTTCTGCCGGCAGCGTACCTGCTGTCAAGGCTCGGCAACGTGAATTATGTGTGGTGGGCTTTCCCTATTGCGGAAATAGTAGCCATTGCGTTATCCGCATTTTTCCTAATCCGCATTTATAGGAAGGTAATAAGGCATATCGGAGAAATAAAGGAGGAAATTTAAAATACTGCAAAGTCCAAGGAGAATGTATTGACAGCGAAACGGCAAGATGTTAAGATAGCTTACGTGAGAAAATCCTGTTCATCCAGAACAGGAGCATAAGCGGATGTGGCGGAATTGGCAGACGCGCCAGATTTAGGTTCTGGTGGGCGACCGTGCAGGTTCAAGTCCTGTCATCCGCAGTTTAAACCCTCGAATTATCGGGGGTTTTATTATACTATTTACAAAAATACACCATTTGGGTCCTTAACTTACCAGGTCGAGGGCGCTACTTTTTGCGTTTAGTGTGTAATGCAAGAGTAATAACCGCACAAAGCATATTGGTTCGCACAAAAAGTTGAGTGCCGACGAGAGAACAAGGCTTTAAAATACATTACATTTTGTATTTTCCGAGCAAGGTATCGGTGCAAAACCGCATTGGGGTATGGCAGGGGATTAGTAAAGAGTGATTGATATCAGCAAAAGGATAAAAGGTATTTCTTTTCTAGTGCTGAATAAAATGTTATAATAAATCTGAAAATTAATTTATTTCAGATAAATAGAAATTTTTAGGAGAGTAGATGCAGATTATTTTTATAATCCGCAAGAGGTACAAAATGAATATCGAGTTATTATCTACGCGATACCGAGTGAGACCGATTAAAACGGCAGACATACCGGAAGTATTAGAACTCTGCAAGGGTAATCCATTGTATTATAAATATTGCCCGCCGGCGGTGTCGATTGAAAGTATACAAAAGGATTTGGAGGTATTACCCCCGGGGAAGACTCCGGTAGATAAGTACTATCTGGGTTTTTATAATAACGAATCCCTTGTTGCTGTAATGGATATTGTATTCGGATATCCCAATACAGAAACCGTATGTATAGGTTTCTTTATGATGGAACGGCTAATGCAGGGAAAGGGCGTTGGGACTTCTATTATTACAGAGGCTTGCCAATATTTCAAAATGATGGGGTATTCTTTCGCAAGGCTTGGATATATAAAGAATAATTCACAAAGCAAAGCATTTTGGATTAAAAATTACTTTGAGAAAACGGGCATAGAAGTACAGACAGAAGACCGTGTGATTGTCACAATGCAAAGGACGCTGTAAATCGATACACTGTTTCGTAAGGCTGTGAGAAGTAAGCGAAGTTGGTATCGGGGAAAATGATAAAACAGATAATGTTGAAATTGTAGACGGATTATTTATATTGGAGGAGAATACAGTATGGAGTGTGAGATTAGACAGTGGGAAATTGGAGATGCAGCTCATCTTGCATGGGCATTGAACAATAAAAATATTCAAAATAATTTACGTGATGGGCTGCCGTATCCATATACGGAAAAAGATGCAATAGATTTTATTCAAGCAATGTTGAATTCGGATAAAAATAATACTTTTGCCTTCGCAATTACTGTGAATAATAAGGCGGTAGGCAGCATCGGAGTATTTCGCAAAGATAACATTCACTCACGTACGGCAGAGATGGGCTATTATTTAGCGGAACCGTTATGGGGAAATGGATTGGGGAGCGCTGCGGTAAAAAAGGTATGTGATTACATTTTTATGAATACGGATATTATCCGTATTTATGCAGAACCCTTTGCCTATAATGTTGCTTCTTGCAGAGTTCTTGAAAAAAGTGGATTTGTATGTGAAGGAACACTTCGCAGTAATGCGGTTAAAAACGGACAGATTGTGAATATGAAGATGTATTCGCTTATCAAAGAGTAATCGATTCGCTTAATGGAGAGAGAGAAAGGAAATGGCTGTAGAGAAACGATATGTGGCAACCATGCACTACAATGAAATTTTGCGAAATCTTCAAAATATTTAAATAAAAATAATTGTACCCTAACAGTTAAAGCACTCTCTTTCAGCGAGTCTTTTCATTAGGGTACAGTTATACCTAGCTATGCTTCACAGAGGATTTTTTAGATTAATCTATAACTTACCATGAAACATATTTTTATCGAATTCCGGATTGAAATAATAGAAATTATTACTGTCCAGTTTATCCTTTGTCTTTTCCAAAGCCTCTCCGAATCTTTGGAAATGGACGATTTCTCTCGTTCTTAAGAACTTTAACGGTTCTCTTACTTCAGGATCTTCAATCATACGTAGCAAATTATCGTATACGGTTCTTGCCTTTTGCTCTGCGGCAAGGTCTTCTGTCAAATCAGTGATAGCATCTCCTTTAGATTGGAACTCTATTGCGGTAAACGGTAATCCTGCCGCGGCCTGCGGCCAGAGAGCCGTGGTATGATCGATATAATATGCGTCAAAGCCCGCCGTCTTAGCCTGCTCAATCGTCAGATTCTTTGTCAGCTGATATACCATAGCACATATGATTTCCATATGGGCCAATTCTTCGGTACCAATATCCGTTAACAGACCGCCGACTTCCTTAATCGGCATGCTGTAGCGCTGTGATAAGTAACGCATAGAAGCCGATAATTCGCCGTCCGGTCCGCCGTACTGGCTAATAATAAGCTGTGCGGTTTTGGGGCATGTTTTTGTGATTTTAACCGGGTACTGGAGCCTTTTTTCATAAATCCACATTTATACACACGCTCCTTCCCATGGCATAGGTCCATCCTGCAAACAAAAACCTGTTTCCCCTTTCTCGCAATGAAGAACACAGAGTTTTGTCAAAGGATAGAATTTCTGCGCAAACTGTTTCTTGAGTTCCGCACATTCCTGTGATTTTTCATGATAAAGTTTTAGCGCTTTAGCGTCTTTTTCATGAGTATCTAAATAAAGTGTCAGATCATCCAGAAAAAAACTTATCTGATTGATTTTTGTCATTAATTGTTCCCTGTCTTGTTGCTCTCTGGAAGCGCCCAAGCTTCCCGTATCATTCGCAATAGGATTAGTTGTTCCCATTACGGACTCTGTCGCAAAAAAAGGCATATTTAAATCTTGGAAGACGGTACCTGCGTTAAGAGCTTCTTCCGGTGTATATAATTCACCCCATTGTTGTATAGGCACATTTGCAATTGCCAGATGATTTTCCGACATTAATATCTCCTTTCTTGTAAATACTATTTTTGTAAAGAAAATTACAATATTAGTATTTCCCCAAAAGGAGTTTTTATATTGATTGCCAATAAGTTATTGTCTGAACTGATATAGATCAGCGTCTTCTTTGGTAGGATATATACTTCCGTGGGAATACATTGACGGGGCATAGATGGAAAACATTTTTAAATCGATGGTTCCGGTATTGATTATGTTATGCCATATACCCGCAGGGACGATGATTGCATAATTGTCTGTGACGCGAGCCTGATAGCTCAGGCAATCCATACAAGTGCCCATGACCACTAATGCACTGCCCTGTTCGATATAAAGAAATTGATCGGAAGCCTGATGGACATTCGCACCCACATCGGAATTGATCGGTACGGACATGAGAATTAGCTGCATGTTCCTGCAAGTCCAACGAGTGGTAATGAAATAATTGTTATTTATTGTGTCCTGCCTTAAATTAGTTACAAAGGGTCTGGCGCCCTGATCGAAGTCGTTTGAAGTATCTGTATAGTAATCCATGATTAGCTCCTTGAGAGTGTCTATAATATTATTATATGTATTCGTTTTTTTTTGGTGATGTATATTTATGTACTGCCTGCAAACGGAGAAAAAGGGGGATTTTCGCTTGTATTGCCGAAGTGAATCTGTTATAATCGGTGATGGTAATTGACTGCATGTACAGAATGTGGTTGAAATAAAGAAAATACGAGAAGTCAAAGGAGAGGAAATATGAAAGGAAATATTGTTGTTGGACAGTCCGGCGGACCTACAGCGGTAATTAACTCATCTGTAGCTGGTGTATATGCAGCAGCTAAAAAGCTTGGTGTAAAAAAAGTATACGGTATGGTACATGGTATCCAAGGATTTTTACAGGATAATCTGTGTGATCTCGACGAATATCTTGCAGATGAAACAGGCATTGAGTTATTGAAGAGAACTCCCTCTGCATTTTTAGGTTCATGCCGTTTCAAGATGCCGAAAATTGAAGGGCATGAAGAAGTGTATGAAAAAGTATTTGAAATTATGGAAAAACATGATATTGAATGTTTGTTCTATGCAGGCGGCAACGACTCCATGGATACTGTGAAGATGTTATCCGATTATGCGGCTGCTCATAATAAGCCTCAGAGATTCATGGGCGTACCTAAGACGATCGATAACGATCTTCCGATTACGGATCACTGCCCGGGATATGGTTCCGCAGCGAAATATATTGCTACCAGCTTAAAAGAAATCATTCGCGACAACGAGTCTTTCGGTGTTGAGAAGCCTACCGTATGTATCGTTGAAATTATGGGACGTCATGCGGGTTGGTTAACCGCGGCGGCGGCGCTTGCAAAAGGAGAAGACTGTAGCGGTGTAGATGCTATTTATTTGCCGGAAGTAGCTTTTGATGTGGATAAGTTCATGGCTAAAGTAAAGGAATTGGCTGCTACGAAGCATTCTGTAGTAATTGCTGTATCCGAAGGCGTAGCCTTGGCAGACGGACGTTTTGTATGTGAACTTGCAGATGCGGAGAAGGCAGTAGATGCGTTCGGACACAAACAGTTGTCCGGTACGGCTGCATATCTCAGCTCCTTAGTAGCAGCGGAGACAGGTCTTAAGACTCGTGCGGTAGAGTTCTCCACTTTACAGCGTGCAGCTACACACCTCGCTTCCCTGACAGATATCAACGAGGCATTTCAGGTTGGACATGATGCCGTTATTGCTGCAGAAGAAGGCAAAACAGGTATGATGATTACTCTCGACAGAAACGGCGATGATCCTTATCAGTGCGGTACGAGCGCATATGATATTCATGCGATTGCCAACGTAGAGAGACCGGTACCGGCTGAATGGATTACGGCAGACGGCTGTGGCTTGAACGAAGGATATGAAAAATATGCAAGACCTCTTATCATAGGTGAATTACAGCCTTTATTCGTAAACGGCTTACCGAGGCACTTAGTTAGAAAGTAATTTAATAAACAGATACGATATAAGCAAAAAATAAAACGAGGAGCTGTCGCATTAGATTTAAATCTATGCGCAGCTCCTCGTTATTTCATGTGAGCTTTTCGGTAATCGCGGGGAGAGCAGCTCATGACTTTCTTGAAGGTTTCAGCAAAATAACTGCTCCCATGAAATCCGATATCAGCCGCAATTTCTGTCATCGATTTATCATCGTTAAGCAATAAAGGAAGGCTTCTTTGTATCCGGTAGTTTAACAAATAAGTGAAAGGCGTCTGGCGCAGTGTCCGCTTAAATAAATGGCAACATTCGCTTTTGCTTATATGGCAGGAATCGGCAATATCCTGCAGAGAAATATCTTCATTATAATGCGACTGGATGAATCTGATAGCCGTTTTTATGCGGTTAATATCGGTTGCGGTGCCCGTCTCTTTCTTATTTAGATGAGGCTTAAGCTCCTGAAAGAGAAGAAACCATAGTGCGCAAAGCTTTTCCGCAACGAGGAGTTCATAGCCGTCATCCGCTGAATTCTGTATATCGGCAGCTTCCAAAAGCAGAGAGATTATTTTTCGGCCAAAATATGATTCCTTGCTTAAATACTTGGAAAAAAGCTCCGGCTCTGTACAGATAGGATTAACATACCTGTTAAAAATGAGGCTGTCTTCATAACCGAATATAATAACGGGGTTGAGTACGAAGACGATATAGCTGCAATCCGAATCCGGTTCTGCCGTTCTGGCGGTATGCAAAACATTGGAATTAGTAAAGATCGCATTTCCTGCACTGATTTTATATAAGGTATCATTTGCCTGATATTCCATGCATCCTTCCGTCACATAGGTGAATTCCACCTCGGGATGCCAATGAAAGGGAAAGGAATTCTGCTCATAGTTGGATAAGCGTTCATAACCTACACGAAAAGGAAAGGAATATTTATCCGTGGTATTTCTTTCTTTTAAGTTACTATCAAGAAAAAGCTTGAATTTCTCCATGGAATCCTCCTGTTTTCATGATGTTTCCGCACAATGGGGAAATTATATGAGAGATATTGGAAAATAAAGCAATAGAACAATATTGTTATAGATAAATACATTTTTAATATAGAATAAATATATTTTTATACATTATACTTGTTATATAGTCAAAAATCAATGTATTTCAGAGTAGCTATTTCGGTTCGCGCACGCGGATTCACAGGATGTAAAAGGGAAGGAGTTTTAAAAGCTATGGAACAGTATATATTTACCGATGCAAAGGGTAGTTTCAAGGTGAAGAATCCGGAACTTACAAGCTATCTTTATTTTCCGGTAGCAGGAGAATCAGGAGTCATGAGCAGCATCACCCCCCTGCTCGGCGGAGATTCCAAATCCGGTCAGAATACGTTTTTACTGGAACCTGTCAGCAGTGAAAACTTACATAACAATAAATCATCCCGTAATTTCTGGCTGAAGATGCAAAACGGGGATATTTGGTCCGCGACGGGGATGTCCTCCAGGCAGCAGGCGGAGAAATTCACAGGAGTGAAGGAAGAGACAGTTCTGGAAGCGGGCATCATGTGGCATAAAATGGTGAGAAAGTCAGACATCTATCATTTGACTTCGGAAGTGACTACTTTTGTTCCCAATACGGAAGATAAAATAGAACTGACAATGATAACAATTGAAAATACAGGAAAGAATTACATAACGGCGGTACCCGTAGCAGCAATTCCGATTTATGCGCGCAGTGCGGATAATATAAGGGATCACCGGAACGTTACGAGTATGCTCCATAGAATTATTACAGTAGAAAACGGCGTGGCCGTCAATCCCACTCTGACCTTTGATGAAAGGGGCCATAGAAAGAATACGGTGATATACGGTGTATTCGGAAGAGGAAACGAACAGCTTCCCACCGGATTTATTCCGTTGGTGGAAGATTTTATAGGGGAGGGAGGAGACTTCGAGAATCCCGGTATACTATATAAAACAAAATTAAATACGGTGCCGGCGGGAACACAGATAGATGGTTTTGAAGCCATGGGGGGAATCGTATTTGAAGAATTCACATTGAATCCGGGAGAAAAGATTTCTTATATTGTGGCGCTGGGCTACGGAGAGGACGTTAACGCACTTTCGGAAGCGGCGGACTGCTACTTGACGAAAGAGGCCTTTGAGAAGCAGTTAGACGCAACAAAAGCATATTGGAATGAGAAAATAAATATTTCTTATGAATCGGCAGACGAGAGATTTGACCGCTGGATGTACTGGGTTAATTTCCAGCCGATGCTGCGCCGCATATATGGTTGTTCTTTCTTGCCCCATCATGATTATGGAAAGGGCGGAAGAGGCTGGCGCGATCTGTGGCAGGATTGTCTGGCACTTCTTATGATGAACCCGTCCGGTGTCAGAGAAATGCTATTGTCCAATTTCGGTGGTGTGCGCGTGGACGGAACGAACGCTACTATCATCGGAAAAGGGCAGGGGAAATTCATCGCGGACCGTAACGGAATTGCCCGTGTGTGGATGGATCACGGAATGTGGCCTTTTATGACGTCACATTTATATATACAACAAAGCGGTGATGTGGAATTTATGCTGGAGGAAGCTGAATATTTCAAAGATGCTCAGGGCTGCCGCGGAGAAAAGCGGGATGAAAGCTGGCAGGAACAACAAGGCTGCAGGCAGAGAACGGTAGAAGGAGGAGTGTATAAGGGAACGATTCTGGAACATATCTTATTGCAGCACCTTACAGCATTTTATGATGTAGGCGAGCATAACCATATGCGTCTGCGGGGTGCCGATTGGAACGATGCGTTGGATATGGCGGCGGAGAGAGGGGAGAGCGTAGCATTTACGGCAGCGTATGCGGGAAATATGGAAGAGATAGCCGGACTGCTCCTTTACATGCGGGAGAAAGGCAAAGTGAAGAAAGTCACTCTTTTAAAAGAAATGGAACTGCTTTTGCGGGAGGAAGAAGGACTTTACGACAGTGTGGAGGAGAAGAAAAGGCTTTTAAGGCAGTACTGTGATGCTTGTGAACATACCGTTACCGGCGGGAAACTTGAAATAGATACGCAGGAACTGGCAGCAAATCTCAAGAAAAAGGCGGATTGGTTAAAGGAGCATATAAGACAAACGGAATGGCTGAAGAATAACGAAGGGTTTGCTTGGTATAACAGCTATTACGATAATAGCGGAAACCGGGTGGAAGGTGAATTTAAAGAAGGAGTCCGCATGATGCTGACAGGGCAGGTATTTGCCATCATGTCAGGAACAGCGAAAAGAGAGCAAATAGAAGAAATCGTAAAGGCTGCGGATAAATACCTTTATGCGCCGGAAGTCGGCGGCTATCGGCTAAATACTGATTTCAAAGAAATCAAGACCGATATGGGAAGGATGTTTGGCTTTGCTTACGGACAGAAAGAGAACGGAGCCGTATTCAGCCATATGACAATTATGTATGCCAATGCGCTGTACAAACGCGGATTTGTGAAGGAGGGCTATAAAGTGGTAATGAGTCTTTATAGCCATGCCTGCAACGCGGCCAAAAGTAAAATATATCCCGGAATTCCCGAATACATAGATCCGAAAGGGAGGGGCGTTTACCACTATCTTACGGGTGCGGCAAGCTGGCTTCTAATGACGGTGCTTACAGAAATGTACGGCGTAAAGGGTGAATACGGCAATTTAAAATTGGAGCCGAAGCTTTTGCCGGAACAGTTCGACAGCAACCATGAGGCGGCTGTGCATTTGGAATTCGAAGGAAAGAAATTGTATGTCAAATACTTAAATCCGCTTATGAAATCATATGGAGAATATGAAGTGAAGGAAGTCATTATGAATGGCCAGTTTGTAGCCGGAAAAGAGGCAGTGATCGGCAAGGAGTATTTCCGAGCATGCAAGCTGCAAAGAGAGAACGATATTGTTGTTGTGCTTTGTTGACATCCGTCGGATATGGGAGAGAAGGAAAAAATGTTTGATAAAAGTGGGAGATACATTATTGAAAATTATGGGAGAAAAACTGTTTTTTCCAGCTTTTTGCCGGGAATCAGCGGGAAATTAGGTATACCGGTATGGTCATTCTATGTAAATAGAGGGCAGGGAATCAGTAGCTTTGGGAGTAGCGATAAGGATCATTCCATTATGGAATTCTACCCGGCACATCAGGCTTATCAGATGACGAAGAGACAGGGATTCCGTACCTTTGTAAAAAAGGACGGTAAGTATCTGGAGCCTTTTGCCGACGAGAAAAATAAGTCTGCAATGTATATAGGCATGAATGAGTTCGAGATAGAAGAAGTGAATGAAGAGGAAGGCATCCGGACGAACGTCCTTTATTATACATTGCCGGGAGAGAACATAGGAGGTCTTGTAAGAGAAGTCACTTTCAAGAATATCAGCGGCAAGAAGATGCATCTCGAGGTATTGGACGGTATGCCGGCACTCATACCTTACGGAGTGTCCCTCTCAGAGATAAAAGATATAGGGCAGACGGTTAAAGCCTGGATGAAGGTTGAAGATGAGCAAATCAGACTGCCGTATTTCAGAGTCCGTACAAGCATTACGGACAGCATTGCCGTACAGGAAATTAAAGAAGGAAATTATAGTTTTGCAGTTACGGAAGACGGAGATAGGCTGCCGGTTATCGTAGATCCGGAAGTGATATTCTCTTACGATACATCATTGACCAAGTCGGTCGGTCTGGAGGAGGGAAAACTGACAGAGCTGTTAGAACGCAGACAGATAACGGAAAATAATGTACCTTGCAGCTTTTTTGCGATAGAAAAGGAGCTGGGAGACGAAGAGAGCTTTACAATATATGAAATAACAGGAGCAGTAGAGAGCAAAGAGATATTGAAGGAGTTTTCCGACAAGTGCGTCGGAAGAAAGTATTTTGAAGACAAGCGTGCGGAGTCAATCCGGCTTACGGAGGATCTGTGCGAGGTAATTCATACGAAAACGGGCAATCCTGTATTTGATGCATATTGCAAACAGACTTACTTGGATAATCTGCTTAGGGGCGGATATCCGGTTAAGATAGGAAAAGAGAAGATATTCTACTTGTATTCCAGAAAACATGGGGATATTGAACGTGATTATAATTTCTTCCAGATGCTGCCCGAATTCTATTCTCAGGGAAATGCCAATTTCAGAGATGTGAACCAGAATAGAAGATGCGACGTGATGTTTGCTCCCTATGTAGGAGATGCCAATATCAAGACCTTCTATAACCTCATCCAAACGGACGGCTACAATCCTTTGCAGGTGCAGAAAGCCGTCTATACAATAGAGGCCGAAAAGGTTAAGAGACTCGAGCATTTTGTAAAGGATGACTTCATAAGCCAATTAAAGAATGTGTTATCAAAGCCATTTACACCGGGCAGTCTTGCCGGATTTGCCGGAAATAATAAGATTCTTAAGAGGGTAGAAGGAAAGGATGAAAGTTGTGTTCTTGAAGAATTTGTAGGGGCGGTAATGGATGAAGCGCAGAGCATAATCAGCGCATCGTTCGGAGAAGGCTATTGGACGGATCACTGGACATATAATCTGGATTTGGTAGAGACATATCTCGCCATATATCCGGATAAGGAAGAAGAGCTGCTGTTTGATGATGCCTCATTTACCTATTATGAATCACAGGCAGCAGTCAATCCGAGACGTCTTCGCTATGAAGAGACGGAAAAAGGAATCAGACAGTATCATACCCTGAATTACGAGATAAAGAAGGGAATAAGCGGTCAGTGCGTTCGTGCAAAATATGGAAAAGGCGATATCTATTATACGACTTTGATGGAAAAGCTATTGCTTTTATGTTCAGTAAAGTTCGCAGCCTTAGACCCTTATGGAATGGGTATAGAGATGGAAGGGGGCAAACCGGGATGGTATGACGCGTTGAACGGTCTGCCGGGTCTGCTGGGCTCATCCATGTGTGAGACATATGAACTGCGCAGAATGTTGGATTTTGTCATTGAAGAATTGCAGAATTATGGAAGAACGGTCGTGTGTGCGGAGGAAATTGCAGACATGATGACAAGGCTCAGCGATGCGCTGGGTGCAGAGGCAGGCAATGATCGGGCAACCTATAGAGAGGTGCTGTCAGATAAGGCGGTACAGGAAGAGAGCCTGACATGGAACATGACGACATGGAATACGATAAACGCTATTAAAGAAGAATATCGTGAAAAAACACTCTTCGGTCTCAGCGGAAAGACCGTAGAGGTTTCTGCAAAGGAAGCACTTCATATTCTGCATAGATTCCGTACTCTTGTTTCGGCGGGCATCGAGCGGGCACTCGAATGCGGAAAAGGGATAAGCCCGGCATATTTTACTTATGAGGTGACCGACTATGAGAAGACGGAAGCGGGTATTATTGTTAAACAGGTTAATTTGGGGCTGATGCCCCGGTTCTTGGAAGGCCCTGTCCGTTTCATGAAGCTGAATATTCCGAAAGAAGAAAAAGAAGATATGTACCGCCGGGTGAAAGAAAGCGGTATGTATGATGAAAAGCTTCGGATGTATAAGGTAAATGAATCGTTGAGAGAAACCGGCTTCGAAGTGGGACGCACCAGGGCGTTTACGCCGGGCTGGCTGGAAAACGAATCTATTTGGCTTCACATGGAATACAAGTATCTGCTGGAGCTCTTGAAATCTGGAATGTATAAGGAATTTATAGAGGACTTCAAGGATGCCGCAGTTCCTTTTCTCGATGCGGGCGTATATGGCAGAAGTCCTCTCGAGAATTCTTCCTTCATCGTCAGCAGCGCGAACAGCAACGGGAAGATACACGGAAAAGGATTTGTGGCAAGACTTAGCGGTTCAACGGCGGAATTCATTCATATGTGGCAGATCATGATGTTTGGCTTACAACCCTTTCGTATGGGAAAGAATGGGACGGAGCTGCGAATCATGCCGATGTTTCCCCGATATTTAATAGGGCAAGACAAGAAAATTGAAGCGGTATTTCTAGGAAAGATTCCGATAACTTTCCGTCTCGCGGAGCAGAAAGACTACACACCCGGAAGTTACGAGGTAAGAATCAAAATCCTTCATGAGGATGCTCGAACGGAAGAATATGAAGACGGTATTGTAACAAGCGATACCGCACTGCTGGTAAGAAGCGGAAAAGTGAAGCGAATAGAGGTATTTATGAGTTAATGAGTAAAAGAGTGATAGACAATATCACTCTTTTATTATAAAATTATAGAAAACGCTTTCTGCCTGTTAGACGGGCAGTTAACCGGCAATACAAACAGAGGGAATGGAATATGGTGTCAATTAAAGATGTTGCAAAGCATGCAGGTGTGGCTATATCCACGGTTTCTAAGGTGCTTAATAATTACCCGAATGTCAGTGAGGAGACGAAAAGGAAGGTAAATCAGGCGGTAGAGGAACTTAATTTTGTCCCGAATTCCGTCGCAGCTGCACTTTCCTCCAAACAGTCGGGCAGAGTGGCACTGTTGCTGAACCTGAATACGAAGACACAGGCGATCGATGAAATAGTTATGCAGTATATATCAGGCGCTATCAATAAAGCGATGGAAATGGGACTGGACGTTATTACGTTCTTTTTTTCTATGTTTGAAGATAAGAGTCCGGAGGAAATGACGAGATATCTGAAGGCGCAGAGCATACATGGACTTATTATCTACGGGATGTCCAAAGATGATAAAGTGTTGCAGGAATTAATTGCATCACAGGAATTCAAAGCAGTGCTGGTGGATGCCCCTATATGCAACCGGAACACATCGTCCGTATGGGTGAATCAGGAGCAGGCGCAGTATGATGTGGCCAAAAAGACAATCATAGAAAATAATTGTAAAAAAGTTCTTTATATCGCAGGAAAGAGAAACGGATATGTTACGGAGGAACGCTTGCGCGGGATTAAGAGGCTTGCGGAGGAAATGAATCTGAGTCTATTTATCAAGCACGGAGAGTTCTCGGAGCTGCAAGCGAGAAATATTACTTTCCGGTATGCGAAGAACCGTGACGTAATAGTGTGTTCTTCTGATCTGATGGCAATCGGAGCGATGCGGGCTCTTATGGAGATGGATATTTTCCGGCCGGTATGCGGGTTCGACGGTATCACGCTCATGGGCTATGCCGGAAAGCAAATGAATACTATCAGGCAGAATTTTGCAGGGATTTCCGCCACTGCAGTGGAGGAATTGCACTATCTGATGAACGGTGGAGAAGGAAGAGAGAGAATACTGGAATATACCATTGAAAGAATGAAGTATATGGACATAATCTGTTAAGATTTCACAAAATTATAAGAAAAAAATGTAAAAAATGACAGTTGCAGAAAACGTTTTCCTATGATAACTTACTTAGTAAGAGATGAAAAGATAAGAAAATGTTTTATTGATACAGGAGGATAGAATATGTTACATCAAACCAATATGAAAAGAGACGTGTTATTATCGAATCTTGCCACTCAGCTGGAAGGACTTGCAGACGATATGTATCAAAAGAGGGTGGAAGATTTAAACGATCAAGAATTATATTTCTGCCTGTTGGAACTTGCCAAGAGACTGATGGAGGTGTCGGGACAGATTTCCGGAGAAAAGAAGGTTTATTATATTTCTGCAGAATTCTTAATCGGAAAACTCTTATCCAATAACCTCATCAACCTGGGAGTCTATGACGAGCTTGCAGCTATCTTAAAAGCAAAAGGAAAAGATATTGCGAAATTAGAAGAGATTGAGCCCGAACCATCCCTCGGAAACGGCGGCTTGGGAAGACTCGCGGCCTGCTTCCTCGACTCCATAGCGACGCTCGGTCTGCCCGGAGAAGGTATCGGCCTTAACTATCATTATGGGCTGTTCAAGCAGGTCTTCAGGAATAAATTGCAGACTGCCGAAAAAAATGACTGGATAGAGGAGCATTCCTGGCTGACAAAAACAGATGTTACTTTCGATGTTTATTTCGGAAAGAGAAAAGTAACCTCCAGATTATATAATATCGATGTAGTAGGTTATGGCAACGATGTGAATAAATTACGCCTGTTCGACATTGAATCGCTGGATGAAAGCATTATAAAAGACGGTATTGATTTCGATAAAGAGGCGATAGAGAAGAATCTGACACTGTTCTTATATCCCGACGATTCGGATGAGGCAGGTAACTTACTTCGTATTTATCAACAGTATTTTATGGTAAGCAATGCTGCTCAGCTCATTCTTCGTGAGATGAAAGAGAAAAAATATGACCTTCGCAAGCTGTATAATCATGCGGTCATCCAAATCAACGATACACATCCGACGATGGTAATTCCGGAGCTAATCCGTATTCTTGTAAATGAGAAGGCGTTTACGATGGATGAGGCAATTGAAGTGGTCAGAAAGACATGTGCATATACGAACCACACGATTCTTGCGGAAGCGCTGGAAAAGTGGCCGTTAAAATATATGGAAAAAGTAGTTCCACAATTGGTACCAATTATTATAGAACTGGATAAGCGGGTAAAAGCAAAATACAGCGATCCTAAGGTACAGATTATCGATGAGACGGGAAGAGTGCATATGGCGCATATCGATATTCATTATGGCTTTTCCGTAAACGGCGTTGCGGCCATCCATACCGAGATTTTAAAGGATACGGAACTCAATGCGTTCTATAAGATTTATCCCGAAAAGTTCAATAATAAAACGAACGGAATTACCTTTAGAAGATGGCTTTTGTCCTGCAACAGGGAATTGGCGTCATATCTTTCACAGGTAATCGGCGACGGATATAAGAAAGATGCCAATGATTTGGAGAAACTTCTGAATTATAAGGACGATCCAGAGGTGCTCGACAGGCTTGCTGAAATCAAGATGAACAGGAAAAGAGACCTCGCTTCATATGTGAAGGAAGCGGAAGGAGTTAATCTTAACCCTGATTCTATATTCGATATCCAGATAAAGAGACTGCACGAATACAAGCGTCAGCAGATGAATGCTCTTTATATTATCCATAAATACTTGGAGATTAAGGGAGGGAAGAAGCCGTCCACACCGTTAACCTTTATTTTCGGTGCAAAAGCGGCGCCTGCCTATGTGATTGCACAGGATGTTATCCACCTGCTGCTCGTGCTGCAGGATATCATTAACAATGATCCGGAAGTAAATCCTTATATGACCCTGCTCATGGTGGAGAACTATAATGTAAGCTACGCGGAGAAATTGATTCCGGCGTGTGACATATCAGAACAGATTTCGCTTGCATCCAAAGAGGCGTCAGGAACCGGCAACATGAAGTTCATGTTGAACGGTGCTGTGACTATCGGTACCTCCGACGGTGCAAACGTAGAAATTAACGAGCTGGTAGGTGACGATAACATTTATATATTCGGTGAGAAATCTGAGAAGGTTATTGAGCATTATGAAAATGCCGACTATGTTTCCAAGGACTACTATATAAAGAGCCCGGTGATCAAAGAGGCCGTTGACTTTATCATAAGCAAGAAGGCTTTGGCCAGAGGAAATAAAGAGAATCTGCAGAGACTTTACAACGAGCTTCTGAATAAAGACTGGTTTATGACGCTCCTCGATTTGGAAGACTATATAGAGACGAAGGACAGAATGTTCAAAGATTATGAAGACAGACTGAAGTGGAAGAAAATGATGCTGGTAAACATCGCAAAGGCAGGATTTTTCTCCTCCGACAGAACGATCATGGAATACAATAGAGATATTTGGAAATTGAGATAAAATACTGCAAAAAATATAAGTGGGTGTTCCGATGGCTATAGAAGGCCGGGAACGCCCATTTTTTAGGTATTACGTAAGATGAAGAATAAAATACATAATATAAACAGAATAAGTACCTATTATATACTATGGAAAACAGTCAGAAATTGATATGCTTCTTTATAAAGAGGTGTCATATGGGTACTAAAAAGACGATTAGTGAAAAAGAATTGAATATCCAGATAGGAGAACGTCTGCGGGAAATCCGGGAAAACCTTGGTTATACCCGGGAAGAGTTCGCAGATATATTATGTGTGGCCGAAGGCCATTATAAACGATATGAGACGGGAGCTACGGAGCTGCCGATGTATAAAGTGAAGATTCTTCATAGTAAACTCAATATTGATCCTACATATCTGATCATTGGCGAGATGGCCGATAGCTTTGACTTGGATGTCTTTATGGCGAACAGCACGAGGGAGCAGAGAGACCAGCTCTTTAAGAGAGTATTTGAATATATGGAGAGACTTTTAGTGAAAATATAATATCATACTGACACTTCAAGAATATTTGTGAGAGGGGAATTACAAATGATGAGGATAGCTGTATGTGATGGGGAAGTGATTATCACATCACAGATAGAAAGTCTGCTGCTTGAAATAGAAAAAAAGAAAATGATTTCTGTTGATATTGATGTGTTTTTTGACGGAAAAGAACTTACCGACAAAATATATTCAGGAGAAAAATATGATTTGATTTATCTGGATATAGAAATGGAAAATGAGAGGGATATCAACACGGCGAGAAATATAAGAATGGTAGATAAAGCTGTTTTGATTATCTGCATATCGGCTCAGGACAGCTGTATAAGAAAACTGTTTGAAGTGGATACATTCCGCCTTATAGATAAACCGATTGATAAGGAATTATTTGAGCGCTATTTTTTAGATGCACATACGAAAATCAATGAAAGTGCAGCTTGCTTTACCTATCGATTTAATAAAGAAGTACACAATATATTATTAGAAAATATTATTTATTTTGAGAGCCAGGGAAGAAAGATTTTTGTTTATTCTCGTGGAGGCAGGAAAAGCTGCTTTTTTGGCAAATTGAATGAGATAGAGGAGGAATTGAAGGACTCCAAAATACAATTTCTGAGAACCCACCAGTCCTTCCTCGTAAACCATATATATATTAAAAGTCTGCTAAAAACATGTATCAAACTAAAAGACGGACGGAAGATACCGGTCAGCGAAAACAGGAAAAAGCTTGTTCGGGAGAAATACTGCAGGCTGTTGGAGTAAAATTGCATAGGTAATATAAGTGCAGAAGGAGCGGAGGTTCTTCTGCATTTTTATGCAATAGACGTTATATTTAAATGTCCTAAAACTTTTGTAAGAGGACGGGAGAGTCCGCATGGTAAATAAAGAATCCTGAAGACTTAACATTTGAATTAATTACGATGAACATGGTGCTAACGCTTATTGTAGAAATCATGCTCCCCTATATGGCATCCCGGAGGAAGCTGCCACGGGAACTTCATGCGGTGCACCTGGCTGTTATTTGTACCATTATGGAAAAGTGAATAAGGAGCAAGCGTCACACGTCGTTTTTGAACAGGGCTATTCCATGGGAGGGTCATCTGAAATTCGAGTTTCTTTAGCTATAAGGGATAATAAAATCTGTGGAGTCAAGGTTGGGGGGAAAGCGATGAATTTAACCCTAACGGAAGTAGAGATATAGAATAAGAAAAGTAACTTCCCCCAAGTGTGTTGTTAAATTCTGGCAGAGCGGGTAGAAGTATTTAGAGCTAATTATGAAATCACACCGGTGGAAGGAGCGTCCCTTCCCCGGTTAGAAGATAATATGCTGCAAGAATAATATCGTAATAAACAGCCAGTAGAAACAACCATGATTTCAGCTTAGATAACCTTCGTCGTCCATTTCGTGCAGTCCCATACATCGGTAGCCAAATCCTCATAGAAATCAGGTTCGTGGCAGACGAGGAGAATACTTCCTTTGTATTCGCGAAGAGCGCGTTTAAGCTCTGCCTTGGCATCTACGTCCAGATGGTTAGTCGGCTCGTCCAGAAGAAGGATATTCGTCTCCCTGTTAATTAGTTTACATAATCTTACCTTCGCCTGCTCACCGCCGCTCAGTACTTTTACCTTGCTTTCGATATGCTTAGTGGTTAATCCGCATTTTGCCAGAGCGGAGCGCACTTCATATTGTGTATAGGAGGGGAATTCCTGCCATATTTCCTCAATGCAAGCAGTCGTTATATTTTGATTCATTTCCTGTTCAAAATAACCGATGCTCAAATAATCTCCCTGCGTAACGGAACCGGACAGAGATGGAATGAGTCCCAGGATACTTTTCAGTAAAGTAGATTTGCCGATGCCGTTGGCTCCAATAAGGGCAATTTTCTGTCCCCGTTCCATTTCCAGATTTAAAGGGGAAGAGAGCGGTTCCTTATATCCGATAACGAGGTTTTCGGACTGAAAAATATACCTTCCGGGAGTTCTAGCCTCCTTGAAACGGAATTCCGGCTTCGGTTTTTCTGCCGCAAGCTCGATTACATCCATTTTATCCAGTTTCTTCTGGCGTGACATAGCCATATTTCTCGTTGCTACGCGAGCCTTGTTGCGCGCTACAAAGTCCTTCAGATCCGCAATTTCCTTTTGCTGCTTATTATAAGCGGCGGCGAGCTGCGACTTTTTCATGGCATAGACCTCTTGGAACTTGTCATAGTCACCGACGTACCGTTCCAGCGACTGATTGTCCATGTGGTAAATTAGATTTATAACGCTGTTTAAAAACGGAATGTCATGGGATATAAGGATAAAAGCATTTTCATAATCGATTAAATAACGTTTCAGCCACTCAATATGCACTGCGTCCAAATAGTTTGTAGGCTCATCCAAGAGAAGGATATCCGGTTTTTCCAGTAAAAGCTTTGCCAGCAGAACTTTGGTCCGCTGACCGCCGCTCAAATCGGTAACATCCTTGTCCAAGCCAATATCGGCAAGCCCCAGTGCACGGGCAACTTCCTCTACTTTGGAATCGATCATATAGAAGTCATGCATTGTAAGAAGATCCTGAATGGTGCCCAGATCCTCCATATATTGATCCAGTTCTGCTTCCGTTGCATCGCCCATTTTATCGCAGATAGCGTTCATTTCCGCTTCCATTTCGAAGAGAAAGGAAAAAGCGGAGGACAGGACATCGCGAATCGTCATTCCCTTTTCTAGTACGGTATGCTGATCCAGATAGCCTACGCGCACATTTTTAGCCCACTCTATTTTTCCTTCATCGGGCATAAGCTTGCCCGTAATAATATTCATAAAAGTAGATTTGCCTTCTCCGTTAGCTCCGACTAAGCCTATATGCTCTCCCTTTAGCAATCGAAAAGATACGTCATTAAAAATGGCCCTGTCGCCAAAGCCATGAGTTAGATTCTCCACATTTAATATACTCATAATAATCTCCATTTCAACATATTCATTCTTTTTACCGATGAATGCCAGTGTAAGTATAGCATAGAGCCGGTATCGATGACAATTACCAAAAAAGACACCTTTTTGGAAAAGCAGGTAATTATTAATTATATACAAAAATGAGCATTCCGTTTGCGTCATTTATGACAAAAATACGAAAAAAAACGAAAAAGCTATTGCAAATAGCCCGTCAGAATGGTATGCTTTATACAAGTTCGGAAACGTTACCGATAACGATACCGAAAACGATACCGATATGTTTCGGAAGTTATTGGGGAAACCGAATTTACTTGCGGATTTCAATAAGAAATCCGCGCGACACTATTTCATGTACAATATTAAAGGAGAGGTATTCATTATGAAAAAGAAACTGATTAGTGCATTACTTTGTGTAGCAATGGTTTCTTCTATGCTGGTTGGATGCGGCAGTGCAGAGACAGAAGCACCTGCGGCAACAGAAGAGACAACAGCACCTGCTGAAGAATCGGAAGCTCCGGCAGAAGACACTGCATCGGCAGAAGGAGGAAAAGTATATTACTTGAATTTCAAACCTGAAGTGGATGATAAGTGGCAGGAAATCGCAGCAGCATACACTGAAGAAACAGGTGTGGAGGTTAAGGTTGTTACTGCAGCAAGCGGTACATACGAAGAAGTATTGAAGTCGGAAATCGCAGGACAGGATGCGCCTACATTATTCCAGATTAACGGACCTGTTGGGTACAACAACTGGAAAGACTATTGTCTCGACTTATCAAGCTCAGAACTCTACAATGCGTTGTCGGATAAAGGCCTTGCTATTACAGGCGATGACGGCGGGGTATACGGAGTTCCTTACACTGTAGAATCCTATGGTATCATTTACAACGACGCAATCATGCAGAAATATTTCGCTATGGATGGTGCAAAAGCAGCAAGCGTTGATGAAATTAATTCTTTTGATAAGTTGAAAGAAGTTGTAGAAGATATGACAGCTAAAAAGGCTGATTTAGGTATTGACGGTGTGTTCGCTTCCACTTCACTTCTTCCGGGAGAAGACTGGAGATGGCAGACCCATCTTGCAAACATTCCGGTTTACTATGAATACAAAGACAATAAAGTAAGCGATATGGATGCAATCGAATTTGCTTATTCCGATAATTACAAGAATATTTTTGACTTATATATCAACAACTCTACAGTTGCGCCGGGACTTCTCGGAAGCAAGGCAGTTACAGACTCTATGGCTGAATTCGCACTCGGACAGTGTGCAATGGTTCAGAACGGTAACTGGGCTTGGGGACAGATATCTACAGTAGAAGGCAATACGGTAAAAGAAGAAGATGTTAAATTCATGCCTATTTACACAGGCGTGGCAGGCGAAGAGAATCAGGGACTCTGCACAGGTACGGAAAACTTCTGGAGTGTAAACAGCCAGGCTTCCGAGGCAGATCAGAAAGCAACTCTGGATTTCGTTAACTGGATGATCTCTTCTGACGCGGGTAAAGACTACATGGTTAACGCTTTAGGAAATTCCGCACCGTTCACCACATTCGGCGATGATGAGAAACCTACCGATCCTCTTGCAAAAGAAATGTACCGTTTTATGGAAAATGGCAAGACCAGCGTAACATGGAACTTTACAACATTCCCGAGCCAAGCATTCAAGGATGATTTTGGCGCTGCATTGCTCGAGTACTGCAACGGCAACATGACATGGGATGATGTAAAAGAACTCGTAGTTACAAGATGGGCAGAAGAGAAGTCAGCTACTGCTGAATAATTAAAAAAGATTTGATAAATACTGCAAATCAGAGTAGTATATAGACATAAGATTAAGATTATTTAAATGAATATTTGTTTATCAGCAAGTTGAGTAAAGAGACACTTCGCAGCCTCGGCTGCGGAGTGTTTTTAAAAATTTGCAAAGAGGAGGACGGACTATGGAAAAGACATTAAAAAAATACTTTTTGGTATTTACCCTTCCTACGGTAGTGGCATTCGCGTTTGCATTTATTATTCCTTTCGTGCAAGGTGTGTATTTGTCTTTTTGTAAATTCACAACTGTAAACAACGCAAAATGGGTAGGGCTCAGCAATTATAAAACGGCCTTCTCCAACGGACAGGGATTTACAAGTGCTTTGGGATTTACGGTAACGTTTACGGTAATAAGTGTATTAACCATTAATTTATTTGCATTTATAATTGCATTATTGCTTACAAGAAAAATTAAAGGAACGAATATTTTCAGAACAGTATTTTTTATGCCGAATTTAATCGGCGGTATTGTACTCGGATATACATGGCAACAGATGATTAATGCTATTTTATATAAATATGAAACAACGATTGTATCAAATGCAAAATACGGTTTTTGGGGGTTAGTGCTCCTAATGAACTGGCAGATGATCGGTTACATGATGATTATTTACATTGCCGGTCTTCAAAATGTGCCGGGAGATTTGATAGAAGCGGCTAAGATTGACGGAGCTACTCCGTGGCAGACATTAATTAAGGTTAAGATTCCTATGGTAATGTCCTCCATTACAATTTGTATGTTTTTGACGCTGTCCAACAGCTTCAAGCTGTTCGATCAGAACAAGGCACTTACCGACGGTGCGCCTTTGAAAAAGACGCAAATGCTTGCGCTCAATATTTATGAGACTTTCTACGGCAAGACCGGATATGAAGGGGTAGGGCAGGCTAAAGCGGTCGTCTTCTTTATAATAGTGGCAGTTATTGCGCTTGTGCAGTTATCATTTACGAGAAGTAAGGAGGTAGAGCATTAATGACATCGGCAAAAACCAAATTTTCCAATAAAATAATCTTTGTTTTGCTATGTGCTTTAACAGTTGCGATACTCTATCCGTTATTGTTTATTTTGAATAACTCATTTAAAGGGAAATTCTTCATCAGCAAGGATCCCTTTGCCCTTCCTAATTCCGAGACCTTTGTCGGACTTGGAAATTATGTGAACGGATTGATTAAGACAGGGCTTTTCAAGGCAATCGGCTGGTCGTTTTTTATCACGATTATTTCCGTCGTGCTGATTGTATTATTTACTTCTATGACCGCATATTACATTACGAGGGTAAAATCAAAGTATTCGACGGCTCTTTATTATATGTTTGTATTTTCCATGATTGTACCTTTTCAGATGGTTATGTTTACGATGACCAGCCTTGCGGATAAATTCCATTTGAGAAATCCGCTGGGAATGTGTCTTTTGTATTTGGGCTTTGGCGCCGGCTTGTCTGTATTTATGTTTGCGGGATTTGTTAAGTCCATCCCGCTGGAAATTGAAGAAGCAGCGATGATTGACGGTTGCAGTCCGCTGAAGACGTTTTTTGGCGTTGTTTTTCCTATATTGAAGCCTACAGCGATTACGGTAGCTATTTTAAATGCGATGTGGATATGGAATGACTTTCTTCTCCCTTATCTGGTCATCGGTGTCAGTACGCAATACAAAACTATTCCCGTAGTAGTGCAGATGTTAGTAGGCTCCAACGGCAATAAGGATATGGGAGCTCTTATGGCTATGCTCGTATTGTCTATTATTCCGATTGTTATTTTTTATCTGACATGTCAGAAATACATTATCGAAGGCGTTGTAGCCGGAGCGGTAAAGGGTTAACGGAGGGGCAACATGAGAAAAGGCGGCATTTTATTACCGGTATCGAGTATCCCGTCCAAATACGGAATTGGTACTTTTTCCAGACAGGCATATGAATTTGTTGATTTCTTGGAAAAGGCAGGACAGAGATATTGGCAGATACTTCCTCTTGGACCTACCGGATACGGAGATTCTCCATATCAATCGTTTTCTACCTTTGCGGGGAATCCATATTACATAGACTTGGAATCTCTTATACAAGAGGGCTGGATTACGAAAGAGGACTGCGAGGCATGTGATTTCGGAAGTAATGACATGTACGTGGATTATGAGAAAATTTATAAGTCACGCTTTCAAATTCTAAGAAAAGCGTATAAGAAAAGTAAGATAGCGGAAAACAAGACGTTTCAGGATTTCAAAAAGCAAAATGCATATTGGCTTTTTGATTATGCGCTTTATATGGCGGTTAAGAATTCCTTCAAAGGCGCAAGCTGGATTGAATGGGATGAGGATATTAAGCTTCGCAAGCCATCCGCAATGAAAGCATACAAAGAGAAGTATGCGGCAGAAGTGGAATTTTATGAATTCCAACAATTCCTTTTTGCGAAACAATGGCTTGCACTAAAAGAATATGCGAATGAGAGAGATATACAAATTATAGGAGATATTCCCATTTATGTGGCGTTCGACAGCGCGGATACATGGGCGAATCCGGAACTGTTTCAGTTAGACGACAGATGCACACCCATAGGCGTGGCGGGGTGTCCTCCGGATGCTTTCTCCGCAACCGGTCAGTTATGGGGCAATCCTCTCTATGAGTGGGAATATCATAAAAAGACGGATTATGAATGGTGGATGCGCAGAATTACGTATTGCTACGAACTGTATGATGTGGTCAGGATAGATCATTTCAGAGGATTCGATGAATATTATTTCATTCCTTACGGCAATCCTACCGCTGAATTCGGACAGTGGAAAAAAGGACCGGGATATGATATATTCAGAGTTATGAAAGCAAGGCTTGGAAATAAACCGGTAATTGCCGAGGATCTGGGCTTTCTTACGCCCAGCGTTATCAAGCTTGTAAAGAAGACCGGATATCCGGGAATGAAGATCTTGCAGTTCGCTTTTGACTCGAGAGAGGAAAGCGATTATCTTCCTCATAACTATACAAGTAATGCTGTCGTTTATACGGGAACTCACGATAACGATACGATCACGGGCTGGTATACGACATTTAACAGAAAAGATAAAGCCTTTGCCAAGAGATATTTGAATATCAAAACGAAAAAAGATATTCATTGGGACTTTATCCGTGCGGCGCTCGCCAGTGTTGCTGATACGGCGATTATTCCGATGCAGGATTATCTGGGCTTAGGCTCGGAAGCAAGAATTAATACACCGTCCACTTTGGGAGACAATTGGAAATGGAGGCTTACCTCCGGACAATTGGACGATGAATTGGCGGAAAAAATCCGAAAAATGACTAAGCTGTACGGAAGGATTTAGACAACGCGAAGCCGAAGCGGTTAGGGATATGGAGGGGTATCATGCCTGAAATTACGATAAAGGATATTGCAAAGCGGTGCGGAGTAGGTATCAGTACGGTTTCCAGAGCCATCAATAATCATCCGGATATTAATCCGGAGACGAAGAATATGATTATGGAAGTCATAAGAACGACGGGCTTCGTTCCGAATAACAGCGCGAGAAACCTCAAAAGAATCGATGCAAAAAGTATTGCAGTGCTTGTAAAAGGTATTACGAATCCGCTTTTTTCCGATATGATTAAAATAATCGAGGAGGAGACGCAGAAGAAAAAGTATTCCCTTGTTCTTAAACACGTAGAGTATTACGAAGACGAGGTGGATGTTGCACTGGAGCTGGTGAAAGAAAAGAGGCTGCGAGGGATTATCTTTCTGGGCGGGTACTTTTATCATTCGAAGGAGAAAATAGGGAATCTTACGGTACCTTATATCTTCAGTACGATAGGAACGGCGGTTCCTGAGGATATGAGCAGAGCTTTATATTCCAGTATAGCGGTGGATGACAAGAAAGAGAGTTATGCAATAACTTCTTATTTGATTGGTCTGGGACATAAAGATATAGCGATTATATCTGCGGAATCCGAAATCAACAGTATCGGTCAGCTTCGTCTGGAGGGTTATAGAGACGCTCTGAAGAAAGCGGGAATCGCTTTCAATAAGAATCTTGTGCGTTGTGTGGAAGAGGATATCGAACATTATTCCATGGAAAACGGATACATTACGGCGAAGAAACTCATAGAATCGGGAGAAAAATTCACTGCTATATTTGCTACTGCGGATATTCTGGCGGTAGGAGCATGCCGAGCGCTTCTGGAGGCGGGCTTGCGGATACCGGAGGATGTATCCGTTGCGGGATACGACGGTATAGACGTCGGCAAATATTATAATCCGGCAATTACGACCATTAAGCAGCCGGTAAAGGAGATGGCGAAGACGACCATCAAGCTGCTCTTTGATATCGTTGCCGGGCGAAAGTCTTGTGAGCATATTGTATTCCCTGCAGAACTGGTAGAGAGAGAATCTACCGGACCTGCAAAAGGTTAGATTAAATTGGAATTATGGTATCTGTGGTCATAAGTGACATCTTCGTCAAACCATTCGGGAGGGAGAAAAGCATTCGCTTCCTCTTCCGTGGAGAATTCAACTTCGGCTATGACGAGGGGAGCGAGCGGCTCATCAAATACATCCAGCTCAATTGTTAATGAAGAGGATTCGATGGGAATCAGATATCTTCGCTTGGATATCGTATTGCCGTCGGATTTTTCACGGAGATGATAGTAGGATTCTTTGTTTAAGGGAAGATTGTATTCTTCTCTTGCAAAGAGTCCTTTTCCTTTGTAGGTCAGATAATATTCCTCGTCCTGCTTTCTTACCCTAATGACAGGGTTTGTGTTCAGATATGCCTGTTCAATCCGGTGAGACGGATATGATTCAAGATTATCGGGCAGCTTTTTTACTGTAAATTTTCTTTCTATTTCCATTCCCTCCATACTTTACAACGTTACTCCTTCCAAGATTCGGTTATTTTATTAATGTACCTATGATGTACATAATTTTTTTGTATAGTATCATATTATCATATTTGTGTGAAAAATATATGCAAAAATAAAGGAATAGCCTATGAGTTGTTCTGCTTTCTATTTCATACTTTTAAAAAGTAAGTCGGGATGGTAGAATATAAACGAAAGGTTGGAATGCCTGTTTTAATAAAAAAATAGGAGGAAAGTAAACAATATGGATAAAGTATGTGTTTTTTTGACAACAGGATTTGAGGAAATAGAAGCTCTTACGGCAGTAGATTTGTTAAGGAGAGCGGGAATCGATACGGAGATGGTTTCGATAACAGGAGAACTGGATGTGGAAGGTTCTCACGGAATCTCCGTAAAGACGGATAAATTATTTGAAAATATAGATTTTAATGAGGTTACGATGCTTGTATTGCCGGGAGGAGCAGGCACGAAGCATCTGGAGGCGCATACAGCACTGATGCATCAGATAGAAGCCTTTTATAAAGAAGGAAAGAATATTGCGGCAATCTGTGCGGCTCCCAGCATACTGGGACATAGAGGGATGCTGAAAGGAAAAAATGCATGTTCCTATCCGGACTATGAAAGCCATCTCGAGGGCGCGAACGTAACCCAAAATGCGGCTGAAATTTCGGATAACATTATAACGGGCAGAGGTATGGGGTGTTCCGTGGATTTCGGACTTGCCATTGTAAAAAAACTTCGGGGAGAAGAGGCAGCCCAAATGCTTTCGGAGAAAATAATATACGGCCATTATTGATAGATACGGCACTTAACGCCAACGTATAGCTAATAAAATTTTTCCAAAACTTACCGTCATAATTAATTTGTCATCGTAAATACTAACATCAAGATAAGTAATCAAGTTCGTGCTTCTTTCAGATGCGGATAACGTGTTTGAGATAAGCAGAGAACAGAAATTGCTTATCTCAAATATAGATAGTGACAAGCTAGAAACAGTAAATTGGAGGTGAATTAAGATGGCAAGTAGCAGATCTAATAGAGTAGAGGTTCCTGAAGCTAAGGCAGCTATGGATCGCTTTAAAACGGAAGTTGCTTCTGAATTAGGAGTTAACCTTAAAGAGGGTTACAATGGTGACTTGACTTCTAAGGAAGCGGGTTCTATCGGTGGCGAGATGGTTCGTAGAATGATTAAAAAGCAAGAAGAATCGATGAAATAACGAGTAGTGGCAAAAAATAATAATAATAAGAAGTAAAGATGACCCGCCTGGAAACAGGCGGGTTGTTTTTACGAAGAAATGCTGGTATTTTTGGAATTGATGTGATATAATCGTAAAATGACTGTGATTGTGTACTTTTTTACAGAAGTCAATGAAATAATGGATATGACCATTTATATAATAGGAGGAAATTACCAAAATGAGCTTACAGGTAGAAAAATTAGAAAAGAACATGGCAAAACTTACGATAGAAGTTTCTGCTGAAGAATTGGAGAAGGCAATCGAAGGCGCTTATCAGAAGAATAAAAAGAGTATCAGCATCCCGGGATTCAGAAAGGGTAAAGCGCCCCGTCAGTTAGTGGAGAAAATGTACGGCAAGGAGATTTTCTATGAAGATGCTGCCAACGCATTGATTCCGGAAGCATATGAAAAAGCATTGGACGAGAGTGAAGAAGAAATCGTATCATCTCCGAAGATTGAAGTAACGCAGATTGAAGCGGGAAAACCGTTTATTTTTACAGCGGAAGTTGCTTTGAAACCGGATGTAAAACTCGGCAAATACAAAGGTGTAAAGATTGATAAGATGGAGACAGAAGTTACGGAAGAGGAAGTAACTGCTGAAATCGACAAAGAAAGAGAAAGAAACGCAAGAAATATTAACGTTACCGACAGACCGGTAAAGGACGGCGATATGACAGTCATCGACTTTGAAGGCTTTGTAGACGGCGTTGCTTTCGAAGGTGGCAAGGGAGAGAATTATCCTCTTACCATCGGTTCGGGAGCATTTATTCCCGGATTTGAGGAGCAGCTTATCGGAGTTGAGATTGGAAAAGAAGTGGATGTAAATGTTACTTTCCCTGAAGATTATCAGGCGGAGGAACTGAAAGGCAAAGCAGCTGTATTTAAGTGCACGGTAAAAGAGATTAAGGAAAAAGAACTTCCCGAACTGGATGATGAATTCGCAAGTGAAGTATCCGAATTTGAAACTTTGGCGGAGTATAAGGAAGACGTAAAGAAGAATCTCGCAGAGAAGAAAGAAAAAGAAGCGAAAGCTGCAAAAGAAGATGCTGTTATCGAAGCAATCATAAACGATTCTGATATGGAGATTCCGGAAGCGATGATTGCAACACAGCAGAGACAGACGGTGGACGATTTCGCGCAGAGAATCCAGATGCAGGGACTTTCCATGGATCAGTATTTCCAGTTCACGGGAACCAATTATGAGATGCTTTTGGGACAGGTAAGACCTCAGGCAGAGAAGAGAATCAAGTCCAGACTCGTTCTTGAAGCTGTAGTTGAAAAAGAAAAAATTGAAGTTTCGGAAGAAGAATATGTAACGGAAACCGAAAGAATGGCTGAAGTATATCAGATGGAGGCCGAAAAAGTAAGAGAAATGCTCGGAGAGAAAGAAAAGAAGCAGGTTATGAAGGATCTCGCCATTCAGAAAGCGGTTGATTTCATTGTAGAGAATGCAAAAGAGAAATAATGAATAAAATATTTATAAAACAATTAAAATTCTCTTAATTCAGTGCCTGTTTTATTGCAAAATCGAATCATCTGAACTATGATAAAATCATCTCTTACAGAGAAATAACGGATCAGGCTAGGAGGAATTAAAATGAGTTTAGTGCCTTATGTCATTGAACAAACGAGCAGGGGCGAGAGATCCTACGATATTTACTCAAGACTTTTAAAAGACAGGATTATATTTTTAGGCGAAGAAGTAAATGATACTTCTGCCAGCATAGTCGTAGCACAGTTGTTGTTCCTGGAATCGGAAGATCCCGAAAAAGATATACATTTGTACATTAACAGCCCGGGTGGTTCCATTACCGCAGGTATGGCAATCTACGATACAATGAATTATATTAAATGCGATGTGTCTACCGTTTGTGTAGGTATGGCAGCCAGCATGGGTGCATTCCTTCTTGCGGGTGGTGCAAAGGGTAAGAGAATGGCTCTTCCCAATGCGGAAATTATGATTCATCAGCCGTTAGGCGGTGCACAAGGTCAGGCGACGGAGATAGAGATTACTGCAAGGCACATTCTTGCAACAAAAGAAAAGATGGCAAGACTTTTGGCAAAGAATACCGGACAGGATTTTGAAGTTGTTCTGGCAGATACCGAGAGAGATAACTGGAAAACAGCAGAGGAAGCAAAGGCATACGGTTTAATCGATAAAATTATAGAAAACCATGCCAGTTTAGAAAATAATTAATAAGCTATAACAGCAGGGAGTTAACAATGGCAGGAAAGAATTCCGACGATATCAAATGTTCTTTCTGTAATAAATCGCAGGATCAGGTAAAAAAGCTGATTGCAGGTCCCGCAGGCGTTTATATATGTGATGAGTGTGTGGAGATTTGTGCGGATATTATCGAAGAAGAATATGAAGAAGAACCGATAAGCGAAGAAATGGAAATCAATTTGCTTAAACCGGTAGAAATCAAAGAGTTTCTGGACGATTATGTTATCGGACAGGAAGAAGCAAAAAAGGTTCTTGCCGTATCCGTATATAATCATTATAAAAGAGTAACGGCTCCCAGAGACAATGATGATGTGGAACTTCAGAAGAGTAATATCATTATGATAGGTCCCACGGGTTCCGGCAAGACTTTTCTTGCGCAGACTCTTGCGAAGATTATCAACGTTCCGTTTGCGATTGCGGATGCAACTACGCTTACCGAAGCAGGATATGTGGGTGAAGACGTTGAGAATATACTTTTAAAATTAATACAGGCGGCTGACTATGATGTGGAACGCGCGCAGTATGGTATTGTTTATATTGATGAAATCGATAAGATAACGAAAAAGAGCGAGAATGTATCTATTACAAGAGACGTATCAGGCGAAGGCGTACAGCAGGCGCTCCTTAAGATTGTAGAGGGTACTGTTGCCAGTGTGCCTCCTCAGGGCGGAAGAAAACATCCGCATCAGGAACTTATTCAGATCGATACTACCAATATTCTGTTCATTTGCGGAGGAGCCTTTGATGGACTTGAGAAGATTGTGGAGTCCCGTCTCGACCGCAGTGCGATTGGTTTTAATGCGGAAGTTAAAGCCAGAAGTACGAAGGAAATCGGAGCGCTGCTAAAGGAAGTGACTCCGCAGGATTTGGTAAAGTTCGGTTTGATTCCCGAATTCGTAGGACGTGTTCCGATTAATGTAAGCTTACAGGGATTGGATAGAGAAGCTCTTGTTCGTATATTGAAGGAGCCGAAGAGTGCTCTCATTAAACAGTATCAGAAACTGTTTAGTTTCGATAGCGTAAAGCTTACTTTTGAACCGGACGCCATTGAGGCGATTGCGGATAAGGCATTTGAACGCAAGACCGGAGCAAGAGGCTTACGTTCCATTATGGAAAATGTTATGATGGATGTTATGTACCGGATACCTTCTGACAGCACAATTGTAGAATGTGTTATAACAAAGGGAGCTGTGGAAGGAACGAGCGAACCGCTGCTTATTCATCGGGAAGCGATGCGTCCGGCTAAATAATATCTTTATATGTCGTGATTGACGTATGCCATGATATGGTATATGCCATGGAATGGCATTGATATTTTAACGCCGCCTAAAAGGGCGGCGTTGTTTTGTATAAAAGGAAATATTAGACACAGGAATGATGAAGAAAATGGATGGAATACAGATAAACCAAAGTGTTTTGAATATAGAAGAGAAAATACCGGCAGTGGCGCTTCGGGGAATGACGATCTTGCCCGGGGCAGTGATTCATTTTGACCTTAGTAGAAAGAAATCAATTCTGGCGGTAGAGGAAGCGATGACGGATGATCAGAAGATTTTTCTCATCACGCAAAAGGATATGCAGGCGGAGGATCCCGTCTACGAACACGTATACAGTATGGGGACAATCGCGATTGTAAAGCAAATCATAAAAATGCCCAATAATATTGTCAGGGTAATGGTAGAAGGCATGTCCAGAGGAAGGCTTCTGTCGTTTACGGAGAGAGAAGATTATTTGGAAGGAATCATAGAAGCCGTTGAAGAACCTAAGGAGTTAATAGGCACCGTACAGGAAGAGGCGATGGTACGGCAGATTAAGGACTTATGTGCGGAGTATGCACTTTTTTATCCTAAGACCGGGGTTTCGCTGGAACGGCACATTCACGATGGAACCGAGCTAGGGCAGCTTTTGGATCAGATTACAATCAATATGCCTCTTAGTTATGAGAAAAAGCAGGCGGTTCTGGCGGCAGTGGATTTGTCGGAACGCTTTGATACCCTTTCTGCCATATTGGCGAATGAAATAGAGGTAGCCAAAGTGCGGACAGAGCTGACAGAGCGTATAAAAGGACGCATGGAAAAGAATCAGAGAGAATATCTTCTCAGGGAGCAGATGCAGTTTATCAGAGAAGAACTCGGAGAGAACAATTCATTTTCCGACGCCAGCCAGTTCGAAGAGGAGTTGGAGAAGCTAAAAGGCGAAAAAGAAGTAAAGGAAAAAATAAAAAAAGAAATATCCCGCTTTAAGAGCCTTTCACAGAACAGCTCGGAAAGCGCCGTAGAGCGTGGATATATCGAGACTCTGTTGGAGCTTCCGTGGGAAAAGAGATCCAAGGATAATACTGACCTTACGAAGGCAGAGGAGATTCTGGAGCGGGATCACTATGGTTTGGAACAGGTGAAGGAGAGGATTCTGGAGTCCCTTGCGGTACGCAGTCTTACAAAACTCGGACAGACTCCTATTATCTGTCTTGTAGGACCTCCGGGTACCGGTAAGACCTCCATTGCAAGAAGCGTAGCTGAAGCGATGAATAAAAAATATGTGCGAATTTCTCTCGGCGGAGTCAGAGACGAAGCAGAAATCAGAGGACATAGAAGAACCTATGTAGGCGCCATGCCCGGACGCATTATTGCGGGATTAAGGCAGGCAGGAGTAAAGAACCCACTGATGCTTCTGGACGAAATAGATAAAGTAAGCAGCGATTATAAAGGAGATACCTCCTCCGCATTGCTGGAGGTGCTCGATGCGGAACAGAATAATAAGTTCCGTGATCATTATGTGGAAATTCCGGTGGATTTGTCGGAGGTGCTGTTTATAGCGACGGCCAATTCCGTCTCTCGGATACCCAAACCGCTTCTGGATCGAATGGAGATTATAGAAGTGACCAGTTATACGGCAAATGAGAAATTCCATATTGCCAAAGAGCATCTCGTTGTAAAACAGCTGGAGAAGAACGGACTTAAAGCGGAGCAATTAACCATAAGCGACAATGCCTTAAGGCGTATCATCGAAGGATATACGAGGGAGGCGGGAGTCCGCGAACTGGAGCGCAAGATAGGAAGCATCTGCAGAAAGGCCGCGAGAGAGATTCTGCAAAAGAAAAAAATGAACATTCGAGTAACCGTATCCAAGCTGGAGAAATATCTCGGGAAGGAAAAATACACCTCGGATAAAGCCAACGATAAAGATGAGGTCGGAATCGTACGGGGACTTGCATGGACCAGCGTAGGCGGGGAAACCTTACAGATAGAAGTCAATATGATGCCGGGGAAAGGCGAGATTGATTTGACAGGACAGATGGGAGACGTTATGAAGGAATCCGCTATTACCGGCATGAGCTATGTACGCTCCGTCAGCAAGAGATATAAGATTGCACAGGATGTATTTAAGAAAAATGATTTTCACATCCATATTCCCGAAGGCGCTGTTCCGAAGGACGGGCCGAGTGCGGGAATTACAATGGCGACGGCGATTTTGTCGGCAATAACAAACATTCCTGTAAAAGCACATGTCGCGATGACCGGAGAGATTACGCTGCGGGGACGTGTTCTTCCTATCGGCGGCTTGAAGGAGAAGATTCTCGCGGCAAAGACGGCGGGCATTAAAACGGTGCTCGTACCGAAGAAAAACGAAAAAGATGTGGAAGAAATAGCAGCGGAAATAAAATCAGGTCTCTCCATATTTTTCGTGGAAAATATGGAAGAGGTTCTGACATATGCCTTGGCAAATCAGATGCAGGACAATGATGCAGGGAAAGGACAGAAGGAATGATAATTAAAAATGTCGGTTTGGAAACCGTTTGCGGCATTACCAGCAAGCTGCCGGATAATCCTTATATGGAAGTAGCTTTTGCCGGCAAGAGCAACGTCGGGAAATCGTCACTTATCAATGGTCTTATGAACCGGAAATCATTGGCGAGAACGAGCGCACAGCCGGGAAAAACACAGACGATTAATTTTTATAATATTAATGACCAAATGTATTTTGTGGATTTGCCGGGATACGGATATGCCAAGGCAAATGAAGAGGTAAAGGCGCAGTGGGGAAGAATGATAGAGAATTACTTAAAGAAGAGCAAGAAGCTAAGAGCGGTGTTCCTCTTGATCGATGTTCGCCATAAACCGTCAGAAAATGATAAAACGATGTATAGCTGGATATTAAATCAAGGCTATAAACCGATTATTATCGCGACAAAATTAGATAAAATAAATAGAAGCCAGATACAAAGACATGTTAAAATGATAAGGGAAGAACTTCAAGCGGATAAGGATACCGTAGTGATACCTTATTCTGCACAGACGAAACAGGGTAGAGAAGAGATTTATGAATTGCTGGATGAATATCTGGCTGCAGAATCTGTGGAGTAAAGTACGGCAGGAGGCAAGATATAAAACCGCATCGGCAAGAGAGGTGTTTTATGAAACCGTCATTGAAGACATATTTAAAAGTACTTATGAATCTGGGAATAGCAGCGGTAACCTTACTTCTGCTCGTATTGCTGCTACCCCGAGTGATTGTATTCTTCATGCCATTTGTAGTGGGATGGATTATCGCCATGATTGCGAATCCCATTGTCCGCTTCTTTGAAGAGAAATTAAAAATTAAAAGAAAAGCGGGAACGGCGTTTGTAATTATTTCCGTTATAGCTCTCGTTATTTTTGCTGGTTATATGATAGGAGCCAAGATAACGGAAGAGATGGTCGGGTTAGTGCAAGAGCTGCCTGAGATGTGGAAAGACGTAGAAAATGATTTTAAGGCGAACAGCAAGAATCTGGACGTTTTTTACAGCAGATTTCCGGAGGAGATTCGCACCGCTGTTGAGGGCATCAGCGAAGAACTGGAGGGTTATGTAGGAGATTTGGTAACTATGGCGGGGACTCCGACCATAGAAGCGCTAGGTAACTTTGCGAGACATTTGCCGACTGCAATTGTCGGAGCGGTCATATGCCTTTTGTCCGCATACTTTTTTGTGGCGGAGAGAGAATACCTGTCGTCCGGTGTAATGAAACATATGCCGGAGGCTGTAAGATACCGCTATTATATGATGTCACGCAGCTTTCGGCGAGCTGTAGGCGGATATTTCAAGGCACAGCTCAAGATTGAGATATGGATGTATTTGCTTCTGGTCATCGGGTTGTGGATATTGAAAGTGGATTATGTGCTGCTCATCGCTCTCGGCATAGCTTTGCTGGACTTTTTTCCCATCTTCGGTACGGGCACGGTGCTGATACCGTGGGCTGTCATCAAGATTCTCGGTGCGGATTACAAAATGGCGGTAGGGCTTCTCATCATCTGGTGCGGCGGGCAGCTTGCAAGACAGATCATTCAACCGAAGATTGTGGGAGATTCTATGGGAATGGCCCCGATTCCGACTTTGTTTCTATTGTTTATAGGATATAAGGCAGGCGGTGTACTGGGAATGATTATCGCTATACCGGTAGGCATAATTTTAATAAATATGTATGAAGAAGGCGTGTTCAATACGACGCTTAACAGCCTGAGAATATTAATGGCGGGTATCAATAACTTCAGGAGACTGGAAGAGGATGATATGGCCGGCGTAAGACGGTATGAAAAAAGCCAAAGGGATAAAGTGCACAAGCAGGAAGAAAAGGGAACGGGCGAAGGAGAAGGTAACAAAAAATGAATGTGACAGTATATAACTGCAGGGAATTCGACGAGGAAGAATTATTCTTCAAGTATGCAAAGGAATTGGGAATCGGGCTGACTTTGTGCCCTGATGCTCCGGATATGGAGAATATCTCACTGGTAAATGGTAGCGAATGTGTAAATATCATTACTTCCCGGATGACGGAACAGCTTCTTGCCGGCTTAAAGGAAAACGGAGTCTCTTACTTGACGACAAGAACAATCGGCTATGACCACATAGATATGGAAGCAGCCAGAAGACTGGGAATCCGTGTGGTGAATGCTCCTTACGGCCCACATGGAGTGGCGGATTATACCGTTATGCTCCTCCTTATGTCTATCCGCAAGATGAAACGTATTATGCAAAGAGGCAGCATACAAGACTTTTCCCTGGAGGGGATTCAAGGAAGGGAACTGAAGGATCTAACCGTAGGTATTATCGGTACGGGGAGAATCGGAAAGACGGTTATCCGCAGTCTCTCCGGCTTTGGCTGTAAGATGTTGGCGTACGATTTATATGAAGATGAAGAAGTAAAAAAAGATGCTGTCTATGTATCTCTGGAAGAAATGTGGCAGCAGACAGATGTCATTACGCTTCATACTCCGCTTACGGATGAAAATTATCATATGATAGGGAAAAGCACGATTGAAAAGATGAAAAAGGGCGTGGTAATAATAAACACGGCCAGAGGTGGGCTTATTGATACCGAGGCGCTCATCTCCGGCATTGAATCCGGTAAAATCGGTGCAGCAGGACTGGATGTGGTGGAGAATGAATTCGGTCTCTACTATTACGATAGGAAATCGGACACGCTGAATAACCGAGAACTTTCCGTACTGAGAGGATTTCCGAACGTTACTGTGACGCATCACATGGCTTTTTATACGGACAACTACGTGGAAACTGTAGTCCGGGATTCGCTGATGGCATGTAAGCTTTTTGCGGAGGGCAGAGAAAACCCGTGGGAGGTCGTATAATTGCGCAATATAAAAGTAATACTTCAATATGAAGGAACGAGATATCAGGGTTGGCAGAGACAGGAGAAAAACGGAAACACCATACAGGGCAAGCTGGAAGCGGTGCTTACAAGAATGTGCAGCTATCCAGTGGAGGTAAATGGTTCGGGAAGAACCGATGCGGGAGTCCATGCGCTCGGACAAGTAGCTAATTTTCACATTGATACGGATATGACGCCGGAAGAAATCATGCAGTATATGAATGTCTATCTTCCGGAGGATATAGCGGTCATTCAGGCCCAGGAGGCAGCAGAGAGGTTTCACAGCCGGTTGAATGCAAAGGGCAAGACGTACCGCTACAGAGTGTTAAACAGTAATGTTCCACATATATTTGACAGGAGATATGTGTATGAGGTTCCGGAGTCACTTGATATGGAAGCGATGAAACAGGCGGCGGATATCTTATGCGGAACGCATGATTTTAAGGCTTTTACTTCGGTTAAAAAGGGTAAAAAATCTACGGTGCGCACCGTAGAAGCCATTGACATTGAACGCGTGGGGGAAGAGATTCGGTTTACCTTTAAAGGAAATGGTTTTTTGTATCATATGGTACGGATTATAATGGGAACCTTGCTTGAGGTAGGGATGCACAAAAGAGAAGCGGCACAGGTAGAAGAGCTTCTGACGTCGGGAACGAGGGAAGAAGCCGGTATGCTGGTGCCTGCCAAGGGACTTACACTGGTGGAGGTTCATTATTCGTGATTAAATCCAAGGTTTGGGATTTTAAAAGCTGGAATGCTAAACATATTAAATTAGTATTTTTTATTTATATAGCAATTGTCATAAAGGTAATTATATTCAAATATCCGTGGGAGAATCTGATGGCGATTGCGGGGACGTGGAGAAGAGGAATCGTTCTTGAGGGATTGGATACCGCCAATTTTACTTTGTTCAAAACCATAAGGATGTATATCGATTATTCCTATATGCTCAATAGCTTTGAGAATCTGGTGGGAAATGTGGTAGTCTTTATTCCTTTCGGTTTTCTTCTCCCTTATGTTAAAGAAAGCTGCAAGCGTTTTTGGGTTCTCTTTTTAAATACGTTCATTTTTGTGCTCGGAATCGAAGTCTTTCAGCTGTTCAGCGCCTTCGGTGCTTTTGATGTGGATGATATTCTGTTGAATTGCTTCGGTGCTATGCTCGGATGGATCGCTTATGTGAAATGGGAATCCATCCTCGGAAATATAGAACGAAAGCGGCAGAAACATAATTAAATATTGAAAAGTTAATATATGGATGTAACATTAAAAGGTTGTGAAAATTTTGTGAATATTTAAAATTTTTGCAACTTTTTGTTATCTTAATGTATCTAATTTATTAGGAGAAAACTTAACTTTATACATATAGGCCTGTAAAAATAAGCTTATATAGTTAATAATTAAGAAAAAATAAATATTTTTTTGCAGTATTTTTGTTTTTTATAGGATATTACTATTAAAAGGATTTAAAAAGAAGATAATAAAACATACAGAAAGTATAGATGAGAGACTGTACATATGGACAAGAAAAAAGGGGATAAATTGTCTGTTTCAAGAGTGGCTGACAAAGACGCGTTACAGCAGAAAATAAACTTATACAGCGATATGCTGTACAAAATTGCATTTCTGCAGCTTAGAAACAATCAAGACGCGGAGGATGTCGTACAAGAGACATTTTATCAGTTTATTAAAGCGAATAAGGAATTCGAGTCGCCGGAGCATGAAAAAGCATGGCTGATTAAAGTGACCTTAAACGGCTGCCGAAAAATATGGCGTTCCGCATGGTATCGCCATACAGATGCCATGCCGGAAAAGGAGATTGCATTAAATAAAACGAATTCATCCGAAAGCATCATGGAAAAGGAAGCTGTACAAAAAGAGCAGAACAGGGAAATTATGGCCGCAGTAATGAAGCTTCCGAGAAAGTACCGCGAAGTCATACATTTGTTTTATTTTCAGCAAATGAGTATAAAAGAAATATGCCTTGTTACGGACAGGAAAGAATCTACCGTAACGTCACAGCTTACCAGGGGAAGAGAGCTGCTTAAAAAAAATCTCAGGGAGGAGTATCAGTATGAATGATTTTAGAGATGCATATCAATCGGCCATACAGGATATAAAAGAATTTCATATTGATGTTTCAAGCTGTATGGATGAACGAAAGCATAGGTATCGCGTTGCGAAGCGTGCGCATAAGGCGACGGCAACGGTATTTTCTGCCATGTGTGTGCTCTTTGTCTGTGGTTTTGGAACGGTAAAAGCGGCGGAATATTTTCAGAATGTAATAAGAGTAAATGAATGTGGATTTGAATCGGGTGATGCTTTTACTATGTCAAAAGTCGAATCCAAACAAAATAAATGCTATGTCGTTGAAGAATCATTGAAAACTCCTATGCTTGTGGAAGATAAAGAGGCTCCTGCTTTAATGGATGAGGTAAGCGAGGAAGCCCTAAAAGAAAAGCAGACGGCAGCGGGCGGTCAGCCAATGAGTGTAACCGACAGTTTCATAACGGATAATTCCGTGACAGGCAACTCTGTAAGCGGAAACGGGCAGGTGGATGCTATGCCTGAGACAGAGAAGCAGATAGCGGGAGACAATGAGGAAGACAGAGCGAAAGAGAAGGAGCTTTCTGTATATAGTTATTCTTCGTGGGAAGAATTTGAAAAAAGTGAAGATATTATTTTCCCGCAACCGTCTATAAGCATAGGAGAGAACATTACATCTACAGAATTTACGGTTTGTGGCAACTGGGCGACGGTTCGTTATGATGTAGATGATAAAGTGCTCTGGCTGGAGAGAACCGATTATGCAGACACAAATGGACATGAGTCTTCAAAGGTATTTTCCGGAGGCGTATGCAACGAAAGAACCTATACGACGCCGGAGGATTACACTTATACGCTTGTGGATTCGGTAAAGACGAAGGATAGCGATAAGCTACAGATACATGCGGCGGTTACCGTAGGAAGTTACGAAATATATGTGGATTTTTTGGGATTTACGGAAAAAGAAGCAAAGAATATTATGGACAGTATAAACCTGAGCCTATATGAATAAGGGATTTAAGGATAGTGTCAAATGACCTATGAAAAAACTGGGCAAA
>JAAYNW010000062.1 GCA_012520655.1 Clostridiales bacterium
AGCGTTTCCAGGTAAGTCCCATTCAAATGATTACCGCATATTCTGCCATAGCAAATGGTGGAAATCTGTTAAAACCCACAATAATAAAGCAGATAAGCGACAGCGATGGTAATATTATTAAAAAGATTGAGCCACAGGTTGTAAGAAAAGTAATATCCGAGCAGACAGCACAGACTGTCAGGGAAGTATTGGAGGGTGTGGTAGCAGAGGGTACAGGCCGGAATGCATATATTGCCGGTTACCGAATTGCGGGAAAGACCGGAACGTCTCAAACACTCGAAACCGATTCCGAAGGTCGTTATGTAGTATCTTTTATGGCTATTGCACCGGCGAACAAACCAAAAGTTTGTGTACTGGTTATTCTGGACCATCCTCAGAATGAGATGCATTTAAGATCAGGCGGTATTCTGGCTGCTCCCATAGCCGGGCAACTAACCGAGGAAATCCTTAAATATTTACAGGTAGAAAGAGAATATACAGAAAAAGATAAGCAGGAAATGACTCAGGAAGTTTATGTGCCTAATGTTATAGGGCTTACTGCAGCAATGGCTGAAAATAAGCTGAAAGCATTTGGATTGAAATATATATATGAGGGAGAAAATACTAATCCGGATGCCATAGTATATAATCAGACACCAAAGGCTGACTTTTCTATTCCTGGGAATTCGACTATAATCTTATATACTGATGAGAATAGGGCAGAGACAAAGGTTACAATGCCGGATCTTAAGGATAGAAATGTAACGGAGGCTATTGAAGCTTTAGAGAGAATAGGCCTGAATATCCGTATACGAGGAAGCGGAACTGTTCAAAAGCAGGAATATCCGGCCGGAACCCAATTGAGTAAAGGCCAGGTGGTGGAGGTTAGTTTTGTGGAAATGATTGGGGATTGATATTTTTACCGATATATATTGAGAGGTGGATTATGTATGCTATTAAATGAATTATTAAAAAACATAGAGGTACTAGAGATAAACGGGGATGTTGATATTGAAATAAGAGGAGTAACCTATGATTCAAGAAAATCTCTGCCCGACTATCTCTTTATATGTATAGACGGTTTTGCTACAGATGGACATCGTTTCGCTCAGCAAGCGGTGGATAACGGTGCCACGGCACTTGTTGTCGAGAAAGATGTTTCAATAATAGGAGATGCTGTTATTATCAAAGTCTCGAATTCCCGTGGGGCTTTAGCAGAATTATCTGCACAATGGTTTGGAAATCCTTCAAAGAATATGAAACTAATAGGTATTACAGGAACTAAGGGAAAAACCACCTCCACATACATGGTGCAATCAATCTTAGAGAAAGCTGGGAATACAGTAGGGCTTATAGGAACCGTTGCCAATTGTATTGGCAGCGAAAAAATTCCCGCAAGAAGAACGACACCCGAATCCTACGATCTTCAGGAAATGTTTGAAAAAATGCGGGATAAAGGTGCTGACACAGTAGTGATGGAAGTATCATCACAAGGTCTTAAGCTGCACCGCGTCTCTTCCTGCGATTTTGATATTGGTGTATTTACAAACTTCTCAAAGGATCATATCGGCGGTTTTGAGCACCCCGACATGGAGGATTATTTCAATTCCAAAAAGAAGCTGTTCAGTCTTTGTAAAAAGGGTATAGTAAATATTGATTCACCCCAGGGTGAAATAATAGCCGGAGAAGCAAAATGCGAGATCTATACTTATGGTATTGAGAAGGAAGCCGATATTAAAGCAAAAAATATAATTACTCATTCGAATTCGGTCGAATTTGAATGCATAACCCCTTGGTTTACTGAAACATTTAAGGTTTCTGTTCCGGGATTGTTCAGTGTTTATAATGCTTTAGCTGCTATTTCGGTATGCGGTCTTCTGGGGGTTTCACCTCAGGCTATAAAGGAAGGACTGATAAAAGTACAGATACCCGGACGAGCTGAAGTTGTTCCCACACCGGGAAAACCATACACCGTTATGGTTGATTATGCGCATTCACCCGACAGCCTGGAGAATATACTTTCAACAATTAAGAGTTTTGTTAAGGGTCGTCTGATAAGCGTATTCGGTTGTGGAGGAGACAGGGACAAATCAAAACGCCCCGTTATGGGAGAGATTTCAGGTAGGATAGCTGATTTCACTATAATAACATCAGATAATCCGAGAACCGAAGTCCCCACCGACATTTTGGCCGAAATTGAGAATGGTATAAAGCGTACAGAGGGCAAATATATAGTAATTGAAGATAGAACAGAGGCAATCCGGTATGCAATGAGCAATGCAAAAAAGGATGATATCATAGTATTATCGGGTAAAGGCCACGAAACATATCAGATATTTAAAGACAAAACCATTCACTATGACGAAAGAGAAATTGTAACAAATATACTTAGGGAAGGGTGATTGGTATGAAGGCTTTAAGCGCAGGAAATATTTCAAAAATGGTTCATGGGAGACTTGAGGTGCCCTCTGAAATCATTGTGAATCAGATTTCCATCGACACTCGGACTTTAGAGAAAGGCTCACTATTTGTTGCTATTAGGGGAGAACGATTTGACGGCCATGATTATATCGAGCAAGCCGTATCAAGTGGTGCAGCACTAGTTATGGTGCGGGAGGGAACAATTCTTCCCGAAAAAGTTCCTGCTATATTTGTGCCCGATACGCTCGAAGCTCTCGGGAAGCTTGCCAATGAATACAGAAAACTCTTTAAAATACCTATAGTTGCAGTTAC
>JAAYNW010000063.1 GCA_012520655.1 Clostridiales bacterium
ACGCGAAGTCCAGGAAAGGAACAGATATACCATTGCTACCACCATTCTAACAGCTTAAGTAACAAGAGGGATAATTCCTTACTGGATGTAAGAGAGATTAACCACAAATATATTGTAGTAGAAAGGAAGAGCGATAATATGGAAAACAATTATAAGAAATTAACAAGATCGCAATCTAGCAGAATGATATGCGGCGTATGCGGAGGCTTGGGCAATTATTTGGGGATGGACCCTACCGTAGTGAGACTTATCTGGTTAATCCTCACCTTTGCAAGCTTTGGAACAGGGCTTCTCGTATACCTGGTTGCGGCTATCATAATCCCTGAAGAAGAAAAATAGAATACGAAGTAGTAACACGCTTATAATCACATCATACAGGGTATTCCTTATTCCGGGAATACCCTTTCTCAGAGTGCCGGCGACGCACGTTTCTGTTATTTTGCAATGGCAAAGAACAGACCGGACTTTTTCAGCGCGGGACGCAAAGCCATGTACACGGCAACGGATACGATTGTGGAAGTTACCGCATTAATCGAGGTGGTGGCAATATTCCATGCGAGAGTGATTTCGGCAGCAGGTTTCCCGAGAATAAGCAGCTTATAGAAATATCCTACGAGCGGATCGAAGATAACATTGAACATTAGACCGGATACTGTCGCTAAAAGCGTCCATTTGAAAACTTTTTTTGAGTCTGTTTCCGTTGAAATCTTACCTAACTTGTGAGCAATAATTCCGGTAATAAGCCCGATAAAAAACTTCAATATAAAAGTCTTAGGCGCATATACAACATAAACGGGATCCATCAAATCTCCGATTGTCATGCCGAGAGCTCCGCCAAGGCCTCCGTATACTCCGCCGAGAAGCAATGCACCGATAACGCATACAGCGTTGCCGAGGTGGATAGAAGTGGCATCTCCGCCGGGCAAGGTGATCTTAATTTGTAAAAAAGTAAATACCACGTAGGATAAAGCAGTAATCAAACCAACAAATACTATCTTGTGAACTTTTTCATTTCTCATAATAATCTCTCCTTCTTAATTGTTCTTCGATATGTATTAACATTTAAATCACATTATACTCATAAATGGTTCTATAAAAAGTGCCATTTTAAAACTTTTTAACCATACCAGTTTCCGCTTTTCTATATTTTTATTATAATGAAGATACAAATACGGAAAATATTGTCTCTGGCCATGAACGTTAAAGCTTTGTTCATGTATTTTTGTCTTTTTATAGGAAATACTATAAGAATACCGCGGTGTTGATTAAACGGTGAAATAAGCGAGAATATGAGGCGGGTTTTTCCTTCATGAATCAGAAAATGAGTTATGTTGAATTAATCAGACGAAAAAGAAATCAGACATACGGATTTTTTTTCTACACTCCGCTGTTTTTTCTGCTTTCTTTTGCCGGATGGCTTTGGGAAGTATTAATTTATATCGTATTAGACGGTGAATTCGTTAACCGGGGCGTGTTGTTCGGTCCGTGGCTGCCGATATACGGATGCGGAGGAATTCTGCTTTCGTTTGTGTTGCAGAAATATGAATATAAGCCGGTACGGGTATTTTTTATTTCCATGCTCCTTAGCTCTGTTCTGGAGTATTTGTCCAGCTGGTTTCTGGAGCGGGTGTGGGGAATCCGATGGTGGGATTACAGCAATGACTTCCTGAATATAAGCGGACGAATCTGCCTATGGGGAAGCTTAATGTTCGGGCTTTCAGGATGGATGCTTATTTGCTATGGCATACCTTATATGCGGCTTCTTTATCGAAAGATATGGAAAATAGAAAAAAGAAGAAAGCTGCTCCAACTCATATGCCTTGCGCTTATTCTTCTTTTTGTTGCGGATGCGGCATTTGCTGCGGATTTTCCCAATATGGGAAAAAATATTTCTTATAAAAGCAGTTCTGGCGAAAGCCCTTCTTGACAAAATACATTTCGTTGACTATATTTAATATAATAAAATACTTACAGAATTAAAACATCAAAAAGGTAATGACAAAGAGGAGTACGCACAGCCCCTTAAAAGAGAGGATGGCTCACCGGCTGAAAGGTCGTCTGAAGAAAGGCATGCGGAAGGTAGCTTTGGAACCGGAGGGCAGAACAGCGTAATTGCGCTCAGTAAGCTTTCACGAATTATCCCCGTTACAGGATAGGGCTCTGAGTATCATTTTCAGAATCCATGAGAGAAGAAATAAAGGTGGTACCGCGTAACTTACGCCCTTTGTCGGTTATTTAATCGGCAAGGGCGTTTTTTTATTAGAATCAGAAAAGGGCATACAGAACACTTTTGATGATCTAAAAAGACAGGTTAAGATGAGGAGAAAAGACATGAGCAAAGAATTGGCTAAGACCTATGATCCGAAGGGGATTGAAGAAAAATTATATGAGAAATGGCTGGAAAAGAAATATTTCCACGCGGAAGTGGACAGAAACAAGAAGCCGTTTACAATCGTGATTCCGCCTCCAAATATTACGGGGCAGCTTCACATGGGGCATGCGCTGGATAATACAATGCAGGATATTTTGATTCGTTTTAAGAGGATGCAGGGTTATAATGCTCTCTGGCAGCCGGGAACGGACCATGCATCCATTGCGACTGAAGTCAAGATCATCGAGAAGATGAAGGAAGAAGGCATCGATAAAAACGATATAGGGCGCGAAGGCTTTCTGGAGCGTGCGTGGGAATGGAAGAAAGAATACGGCGGAAGGATTATCGGTCAGCTCAAGAAGCTGGGTTCCTCCTGCGATTGGGACAGAGAGCGCTTTACCATGGATGAAGGCTGTAATAAGGCTGTAACCGAGGTGTTCTGCAAACTGCACGAAAAGGGATGGATATATAAAGGCAGCAGGATTATTAACTGGTGTCCGGTATGCAATACGTCCATTTCGGATGCAGAGGTAGAATACGAAGAGCAGGCCGGGAACTTCTGGCATATTAAATATCCTATTCTGAATGACAACGGGCAGCCCAGTGAGACGGAGTTTTTGGAATTCGCAACAACACGTCCCGAGACGATGTTAGGAGATACTGCGGTTGCAGTAAATCCGGAAGATGAAAGATATAAGCATTTAATAGGAAGGAAGGTTCTTCTTCCTCTGATAAACAGGGAGATTCCAATTGTAGCGGATTCTTATGTAGATATGGAGTTCGGTACCGGAGTTGTTAAGATCACTCCTGCCCACGATCCCAATGACTTCGAAGTAGGTAAAAGACATAACCTGCCGGAGATAAACATCATGAACGATAATGCCACCATCAACGCAAATGGCGGTAAATTTGAAGGAATGGATCGCTACGAAGCGAGAAAGGCTATCGTTGAGGAATTGAATGAAATGGGATTGCTCGTAAAGGTGGAAGATTATTCCCACAACGTCGGTACGCATGACAGATGTAAAACGACTATTGAACCGCTTATCAAAAAACAGTGGTTCGTAAAGATGGATGAACTGATTAAACCTGCGGTAGAGGCGGTAAAGACAGGGGACATCCAGCTTGTTCCCGAACGCATGGAAAAGACATATTTCAACTGGACGGACAATATCCGCGACTGGTGCATCAGCCGTCAGCTGTGGTGGGGGCATAGGATTCCTGCTTACTACTGCGATAAATGCGGCGAAACAGTCGTGGCGAAGGATGCTCCCTCAGCATGTCCGAAATGCGGCTGCGAACATTTCACCCAGGATCCGGATACGCTGGATACATGGTTTTCTTCCGCATTATGGCCTTTTTCTACCTTGGGCTGGCCGGAAAAAACGGAGGATCTGGATTATTTTTATCCTACAGATGTTCTCGTAACAGGATATGATATTATTTTCTTCTGGGTTATTCGGATGATTTTCTCCGGCTTTGAGCAAATGGGTGAGAGACCGTTCAAAACCGTATTGTTCCATGGACTTGTCAGGGATTCCCAAGGTCGCAAGATGAGCAAATCTCTCGGCAACGGAATCGATCCTCTGGAAGTTATCGACAAATACGGTGCGGATGCGTTAAGACTGACATTGATTACAGGAAATGCGCCGGGCAACGATATGCGTTTTTACTATGAAAGGGTAGAGGCCAGCCGTAATTTCGCTAATAAAGTATGGAATGCTTCCCGTTTTATCATGATGAATATGGATGGGAAGGATGCGGGAAATATTGCTGCCGATAAGTTGGAACCGGTAGATAAGTGGATATTATCCAAGCTTAATCATTTAATAAAAGAAGTTACCGACAATATGGAGAATTTCGAGTTGGGTATAGCGGTGCAGAAGGTATACGATTTTATATGGGATGAGTTCTGCGACTGGTATATAGAGATGGTTAAGCCCAGATTGTATAATTCCGATGACGAGGTCAGTCAGAATGCGGTGCTTTGGACATTGAAAATGGTGCTTCTCAATGCGCTTAAGCTGCTTCATCCTTATATGCCGTTCTTGACAGAGGAAATTTTCTGTTCTCTGCAGTCCGAAGAGGAATCGATCATGATTTCCTCGTGGCCGGTATATAAAGAGGAATGGAAATATACAAAAGAAGAAAAGGATATTGAGACAATAAAGGAAGCGGTGCGCGGTATTCGGAATGTGAGGACACAAATGAACGTAGCACCAAGCAGAAAGGCAAAAGTATATGTTGTAAGCGAGAAGGAAGATATTCTATCGACTTTTGAAGAGGGAAGATTATTCTTTGCTGCTTTGGCATATGCTGCCGAGGTGGTCCTTCAGAGAAATAAACAGGGGATAGAAGAGGATGCTGTCTCCGTGATGATACCGAATGCAGCTCTGTACATTCCTTTTGCGGAACTTGTCGATATCAAGCAGGAAATCGAGCGCCTGGAGAAGGAAGAAAAACGCCTGCAAGGCGAGCTTGCCCGTGCGAACGGTATGTTAAATAATGAAAAATTTATTTCCAAAGCTTCAGCAGCGAAGATTGCGGAGGAGAGAGAGAAGCTGGAAAAATATAAGCAGATGCTGGAACAGGTGACGTTACGTTTACAGCAGTTGAGGAAATAGGTGGAAAGAGATGAAGTCCTACCGGGAAATAGAAGAATATCTTTTAAGCGTACCAAAGTTTACAAGAAAAAAAAATACGCTTGAGGATACAAGTCGTTTTTTGGAGATTTTGGGAAACCCCGCAAGTGAGAAGAAAGTAATTCATGTAGCAGGCACAAACGGAAAAGGTTCCGTTTGTGCTTACTTGTGTTCCGTTCTCGGTGAGGCGGGATATTCTGTGGGAATGTTTTCCTCACCTCATCTCGTGGAAATGAGGGAAAGGTTTCGGATAAACGGGGTGCCGGTGGAAGAAGAGGTGTTCGCGTATGCCTTTACAAAGGTTATGGACAAAATAGATATCATGCGGGAGGTTTCCGGAAACAGCACATATCATCCGACATTTTTTGAGTTATTATTTCTCATGGGTATGATAATATATCAGGAAAAAGATGTGGATTACATACTATTGGAAACGGGACTGGGAGGCAGGCTGGATGCGACGAACACGGTAGAGAATCCGGTACTTACGGTTATTACAGAAATAGGAATGGATCATATGGAGTATCTTGGAGATACGATTTCTCAAATTGCCGAGGAAAAAGCCGGAATTTTTAAACAGGGTACTCCGGTCGTTTTTTGCGATAAAAGAAGGGAAGCTACGGAGGTAATATTAAAAAGAGCGGAAGTCCTTGGAATTCAAGCATTTCCAGTAGGAAGCGAAGACTATATTAATGTTAATTTAACAAATAAAAGCATTGATTTTTCCTTTCATTCTCGTTATTATGATTATATTAGACTCACAGTAGCGACAAAAGCGCTATATCAGGTGGAAAATGCCTCCATTGCGGCAAGGTGCATAGAGGTACTCAAAGATTCCAAAGTCACTCGGAAGCATTTGACCGAGGGCATTCGAAAGACTGTATGGGAAGGCAGAATGGAAGAGATAATGCCGGGAGTATTTTTGGAAGGAGCCCATAATGAGGACGGAATCCGGGCTTTTGTACAATCTGTTTCGGCTGACGCATGCGAAGGGAAAAGGTTTATGTTGTTTTCCACGGTTTTAGATAAAGACTATGAGTCGATGGTACGGATACTGGAAGAGAAACCATTGTTTGACCTAACGGCGGTGACCAGGTTGGACAACGGGAGGGCGGCATCGTTAGATGATTTGCGGGCAGTATTTGAGCGTTATAGCGAGGGGAGATACGAGGTGTTCGCAAGGGCAGAGGACGCTTTCACATTTTTATTGAAGGGAAAAAAAGAGAAAGATTATATATATATTGTCGGCTCTCTTTATCTGGTAGGAGAGATAAAGGCGCTGCTAAGGAGGAGAACGGATGATTAATTTTGAGGAAGAATTGAAAAAATTTCATCTCAGTCTGGAGGTGGAGGATGCGGAAGAGGCGATTTACAATCAAGATTTGACGGATATGGCGGATATATTCGTAAAGATGATAAAGGATATGGATCATGAGACAACGGTTCACAATGAATCGAAGCGTCAGATAGAAGAATAGGGGTGGCAGCATGATATGTTATAATTGTGGTTGCCGTTTATCTGAGCATGATTTTTGCACCGGCTGTGGAGCGGATGTATCCGTATATAAGAGAATTATGTATATATCCAATCGTTTTTATAATGATGGGTTGGAAAAGGCAAGGGTAAGGGATCTTACCGGAGCGATTACCAGCTTGCGTCAGAGCTTAAAGTTCAATAAGAACAATATTGAGGCGAGGAACCTGCTGGGGTTAGTTTATTTCGAGATGGGAGAAGTGGTGGCAGCACTTAGCGAATGGGTGATTAGCAAGAACCTGCGGCCTAAGAAGAATATTGCGGATGATTATATCGAAATGATACAAAGCAATCAGGCTAGGCTGGATTCCATCAACCAGACGATTAAAAAGTATAATCAGGCGCTTTTATATTGTAATCAGGAGAGTTTGGATCTTGCGGTCATTCAGCTTAAAAAGGTACTTTCCCTGAATCCCAAATTCGTCAGGGCACATCAGCTTCTCGCACTTCTATATATCAGCGGTGAAGAGTGGGATAAGGCAAGAAAAGAATTGAATAAATGCATTCAAATAGACGCTAATAATACGACGACGCTACGCTACCTTCAGGAAGTGGAGAACATGCTCATTCCCGAAGAGGGAGCCAAGGTTTCTTCGAAAAAGAAGAATCAGACGAAGGACGTGATTAAATACCAGAGCGGCAATGAAACAATAATCCAGCCTGTAAATGTGAAGGAATCCAAAGGAGTCTCTTCTCTTGTCAATATGGGAATCGGAATTATTATAGGAATTGCAATAGCCTGCTTTCTCATATTGCCTGCTAGAATACAGGCGGCGAAAGCTACCATTAACGATGAATTGAGAGTGGTAAGCGAGCAGCTTGATGCGAAGACGGCAACCATTGATGAGATGGAACAGCAGGTGAACGATTTGACGGAGCAAAAGGCGAAGCTGGAGGAAGATCTGGAAGGTTATGTAGGAACGGACGGTGCTTTGCAGGCAACGGATAAGCTCCTCTTAGCTGCCGATGCGTATTTGAAAAATGCATCTGATATCGTGACTGTTTCCGAATATCTGGATGAAATAGATGTGGAAAGCTTAGGAACATCGGCTTCCGAATCATTCACTTCCCTATATGGGACATTAACAGGATTGATAGGACCGGAACTCGCCAAGAATTATTATGATGAAGGCTATAGCGACTACCGACAGGAAAAATTCGCGAGCGCCATTCCCAAACTGGCAAAGGCTTATCAGTACGATGAAACAAATGGCGACGCTCTTTTTTATCTGGCCAATTCTTACAGGAGAAATGGCAATGATGACAAGGCAAAAGAGGCTTATGCAAAGGTAATCGAACTTTTCCCGGGTACGGAGAAGGCCAACAGGTCGGAAGCATATCTGGCTGAAATGAATAATGCAAATTAATAAATAGCAGACAGCATGAACGTACAAAAGAGAACATAAGAGATTATGTTCTCTTTTTATATATTAAGAAATTCCTATAGAATATGTTTCGATTTGACAAAAAGATTCAAATTATGAATAAAAACTATAAAAGAGGACATACTATATTCTATGAATATATTCATTGAATATGGGTTAAAAAATATGTCGTTTACAAAGAAAAGGAAGGAGAAGCGCATGGAAGAGAATTTTAAGGTAATCGACAATTATCTCATGGTAAAGATGCCGGAAGAAATTGACCATCACAAATCATCATACATAAGTGAAAATGCGGACCGGTTCATAATGCAAAATAAAGTGAACAACGTGGTTTTTGATTTTGAGGATACGAGATTTATGGATAGCTCCGGTATAGGGATTATCATGGGGCGGTATAAGAAGATAGCCTGCTTCGGAGGTAAAGTATTTGCTGTTAATACGGATAACAGAATAAAGCATCTTTTAATAATATCAGGTCTACATAAAATAGTGGAAATTATGGACTAGGAGGAACGAGATGAAAAATGAAATGACGATGGAATTTGATGCTATATCGGAAAATGAGGCTTTTGCGAGAATATCCGTAGCAGCTTTTATATCATTCCTAAACCCTACGCTGGAAGAAATGTCCGATGTGAAAACGGCGGTTTCGGAAGCGGTAACCAACGCAGTCATTCACGGATACGATGGAATCGAGAATGGAAAGGTTACGATAAACTGTCTGATTGAAAAGGATGTCTTACATATTGAAGTGATAGATAAGGGAAATGGGATAGAGGATATCGAAAAAGCGATGGAACCGTTATTTACGACTAAGCCGGAGCTGAATCGATCCGGTATGGGCTTCCCTTTTATGGAGGCCTTTATGGATGATCTGGAGGTAATGTCCGAGCTTGGAAAAGGAACAATCGTGCAGATGAAAAAGAAGATTGGCAGTACTTCGTGGATAGAAGATGAGGAGTAGCCTATGGAGGATATTACAGTACTAATTGCAAAATCACAGGCCGGTGATAAAGAAGCGAGAGAAGTACTGATAGAAAAAAATCTGGGGCTGGTTCATCATATTGTAAAACGTTTTTTAGGGAGAGGTTATGATGCGGAAGATTTATTCCAAATAGGAAGCATAGGCCTGATGAAAGCGATTGATAAGTTTGATTTATCTTTTGAAGTGAAGTTTTCTACTTATGCGGTGCCAATGATCAGCGGTGAAATCAAACGCTTTCTGCGGGATGACGGAATGGTTAAGGTAAGCAGAACCCTAAAGGAAAACGGATGGAAGATTAAGCAGACCGCTGAAAAGATATCGAATGAACAGGGGAGGGAAGCTACTTTAGAGGAAATTGCCAGAGCTACGGAGCTGTCCGTAGAAGATATAGTAATGGCTATGGAGGCTAATGTGGAAGTGGAATCCATATACAAATCCGTATATCAGTCGGACGGAAATGAAATATTTCTGGTGGACAAGCTACCGGAGAAAAGGGATGCCAACGAAAAGCTACTGAATCATATGCTGCTGGAGCAGTTAATGAATGAACTGGAGGAAGATGAAAGAAAGCTGATAACCCTCAGGTATTTTCAAGATAAGACGCAGGTGGAGGTGGCCAAAAAACTCGGCATAAGTCAGGTGCAGGTCAGCCGTATGGAAAAACGGATATTGATCCGAATGCGGGAAAGCCTTATATAAGAAAACGGAGTAAATTGTAGAATGATAAAGTATTATATACTTTAGAATAATCCGGTATTTATATGCAATAATAAAGAGGAATGACAATAATGAATTAAAGGAACAGTAGGTGAAAATATGTCAGGAGAAACTCTTTATTTAAAAGCAGAACGCAGTGTGGAAGTTACTGTGGATGATGTTTTCTTAAAAGATGTGGCAAAAGTATACTGTGCGGATTCTCATATAGCTACGAAAGTAAAAGCGATTAAGATACACCGTTTTGGAGAAAAAGAGCCCAAACGTCAGGTGTTCGGTATTTTGAAACTTATAGAAATGATACAACAGTCCTGCCCGAACGTGGTCATAGAGAATGTGGGTGAGACAGATGTACTCGTAAAACGCGTTAATGTGGACAAACATAAGGGGTTTATCCAATCCCTGAAAATTATCTTTGTTGCGGGAATCAGTTTCTTCGGTACAGCTTTTACTATTATGGCATTTCATAATGATATAGGCATTAATAAAGTGTTCGGGAAGGTGTACGAGCTCGTTATGGGGCAGCCGGCAGCAAATTATACAATTCTGGAGCTCGCGTACTCCGTTGGTCTTTCGCTTGGAATCATCATATTTTTTAATCATATAGGCGGCAGAAGAATTACCAAGGATCCTACACCGATAGAAGTGGAAATGCGCATTTATGAAAAAGATGTGAACGATGCGTTAATTGAGACGGCGGATAGGGAGGGAAAAACCATTGATGTTTCTTAAACAGCTTTCATTAGCAATAATGGGTTTTAGCTTTGGTGTGTTTGCTGCGGGGGGCGTTTTTACCGTATTGATATCTGTCGGCTTGATTCCGCGTTTTGCAGGGAAAATGCATGTCAGCAAAAAGGTCTTTCTTTTTGAAGAAGCAGTTATCATCGGTACGATTATGGGAAGCTTCCTAAGTATATTCGATCGCTATGGAAGATTCGGAGACTTTATTATAAATAATAAAATTTTTGGAGAGGATAATACCGAGTCTGTCTGGCATATTATAGGAACGTTGATTCTTATTATATATGGATTGCTGGCAGGAATGTTTGTAGGCTGTTTGGCACTTGCCATAGCGGAAATGCTGGATTCAATTCCTATTTTCTCCAGAAGAATAGGGTTCAGGCACGGTCTCGGAGTGGCGGTGCTCGGAGTGGCGCTCGGGAAATGCGCGGGCAGCCTTATCTATTTTGTGAAAGCAATATTTTTATATGGAGGAATGTAAAGAAAGCAAGCATCGTGCTGAATAAAATTGATCAAAATCCACATACTGAAGAGAACAGAGAGTAATTTTTCAGAGAGGTTTGAGCATATGGAAGAGCAGATAAAGCAGGAATATAAAGAATATGTCAAAGAAGTAACTCCTACTCACAATCTATGGGCACAAATGATAAAAGCATTTATTGTGGGTGGAATAATATGTTTGATTGGACAGTGCATATTGAATTACTGTACCAATACGATGGGACTTGATAAGGAAACAGCGGGAGGATGGTGCTCTCTGCTGCTTATACTGACGAGTATTCTTCTAACGGGGCTTAATATTTATCCGAGCATCGTAAAGTTCGGCGGTGCAGGAGCGCTTGTTCCGATTACCGGATTTGCCAATTCTGTGGCTGCACCGGCAATCGAGTTTAAGAAGGAAGGACAGATATTCGGTATTGGCTGTAAAATATTCACGATAGCGGGTCCTGTGATTTTGTACGGAATATTTACGAGTTGGGTCTTGGGACTGGTATATTGGATTTTGAAAGTGATGGAAATAATGTAAATACTATAATCGTAGCTTCAGGAAAAAAGGATAACCGAGCGGCTATCCTTTTATGTTTTCTATAAATTCTTGATTGTCTTCAAACAAATTATCCCTCGTAATATTTTTCAGCCATTTACCGCTTTTGTAATGTTTAATGACCCAGGGCCACTTTACGAATTCATCGGTACAAAGAAGGAAGTATACCCACATGACGGGGAGTTTTAATACGAATGCGGCAAAAAAACCGAGTGGTACGGCGTAACACCACATATCAATTGTATCGCATATAAAGCCGAAACGGCTGTCGCCGCCTGCACGGAAGACACCGGCTATTAATGTCGTGTTAACGGCAGCACCCATTACATAGTAAGTGTTGATGAGAAGCATGTACCTCAAATAGGAAAGAGCGATGGCGGATAGAGCGGCATACTTTAAGACAAACGGGATAGATGCCATTATGAGAAGACCACCCAGAAGACCGCTCAGTATGGTAAGCTTCATCAGTTTGCCTGCATTGATTCTGGCATCTTCCAGACGGTTTTCTCCGATTTCCCGTCCTAACAGGATTCCTCCTGCGCTGGCCACACCGAAGCAGAAGATGGTTCCGAAGTTGCGGATAATGCTTACAAACGAGTTGGCGGCGACAGCATCGGAACCGAGATGACCGATGATGACAGAATACATGGAAAATGCAACGCCCCATGCGATATCGTTGCCGAGCGCGGGCATCGACAGACGGATAAAGTCATTGAACAAAAGCTTATTGCGAATAAACATAAATCTCAAATTAAGCTTGATATCCTTACTGAAATAAGAAATGATAATACATGCGATTAACTCCATAACTCGGGTAATGGAGGTGGAAAGTGCAACACCTATGATACCGAGCTTGGGAGCGCCGAACAGACCGAAGATAAGTACGGCATTCAAGAAAATATCGAAGCTGATGGTCAGAGCATTTAACACAGTACCTACGACAACGCGTCCGATGCTTCTTAGGATAGAGAGATAGATCTCAATCAAGCCCCAGCATAAGTAACAGACGCTGATATAACGCAGGTATTCTGCGCCCAGAGCTATCAGTTCAGGATCGTTGGTAAAGATTCTCATCATCAGATGAGGAATCGTAAAAGCTAATGTGAAGAATAGTATGGAAATTGTCAGAGAAAAGCGAAGCGCGATTCCTTCTACAGCTTCGATGGCGCGCATATCTCCCTTTCCGAAGTACTGAGCGCATAACATGGTGGCGCCAGTTCCCAATCCGTAATAGACCATAAACAAAATATTGGAATATTGAGCGGCGAGGGAGGCTGCGGCTATGGAAGACTGCCCTACATAATTGAGCATGACAACATCCGCGGAACATACGGCCGCGCTCAATAGATTCTGAATGACGATAGGAAGGACTAATTTAAATATTTGGTTATAAAATCCGTTTTTATCTAAAGTTTTCATATATAATATTGCTCCGTTCAAATTTAATGGAATATATTGCTAATACTACTATAAAAATCAGGTGTTTGTACATATTTAAATGAAATATGGACAATATTCTTATTATTTGGAATTATTTAGTTGGAATGCCGGATTTTGCGGGATAAAATTTATATTATCTTAAGGGTTTTCTATTGAGATTGAAAACATGTGGTGTTACAATAATGATACTGTAAAAAATAGTGTGAATTTGGTAAATGTAAGGATTGAGAAAAATGGTAGTTTTCTCCGGGATGGAATTTCTGTTTCGCTTTTTGCCGATTTTCTTAGCCGTTTATTATATAACACCGCAGAAATACAGAAATACGGCTTTATTATTTGGAAGTATCGTATTTTATGCCGTAGGTGAGCCGTATTTTATGCTGCTTCTTCTGGCATCCGTATATCTGAATTATATTCTGGCGAAAAAAATATGCTTTTACGAGACCGAACATAGAGTAAAGAATAAGAAGAAACTTAAGAAGAAGATAATTAGAAAAAAGAAGAATAAGTGGTTGATTGCAGCTCTACTGTTAGATGTAGGGCTATTAGTTGTTTTTAAAATTTTAGGAACTTTTTTCGGAAATGAAATATTGCCTCTGGGACTCAGTTTCTATACCTTTAAGATGATATCATTTCAAGTGGACATATTCAGGAGAGATATTAAGAAACTGCCGACTTTTGAACGTATGGCCGTTTATTTCATGATGTTTCCCCAGATTATATCCGGACCGATTATGCGCTACGAAGAAGACGACTTTACACAGGAGAAAAAGAAGTATTCGTGGGAACGCCTGGAAGAAGGCCTGCAGTATTTTATTCTCGGACTGGGTACCAAGGTTCTTCTGGCAGACCGTCTGGCAATCCTGGGAAAGGATATACATACTATCGGCTACGAAAGCATATCTACGCCTCTCGCCTGGCTGGGAGCGGCCGCCTATTCCATGCAGCTGTATTTTGATTTTTGGGGATATTCGCTTATGACATCGGGGCTTTGCGTGATGCTCGGGTTCCCGTTCATTAAGAACTTCGACCATCCTTACTCATCGTGCAGCATCAGCGAATTCTGGCGTCGGTGGCATATGACATTAGGGAGTTTTTTCAGAGATTATGTATATATTCCCCTGGGTGGCAGCAGGGAAGGACGAGGAAGGACAGTTAGGAACCTCTTGATTGTATGGCTGCTGACAGGTCTTTGGCACGGAGGAAGCCTGAACTTTCTTGTGTGGGGACTTGTTCTGTTCGGACTTATCGTTATAGAGAAGCTGTGGATCGGAAAGTGGCTGCAGAAATATCCGCTGATAGGACGGTGCTACGTGCTCATTTTGGTTCCGATTACGTGGACATTATTTGCGATAACGGATATAAACCAGCTTGCGTTGTATTTGGGAAGGCTGTTTCCTTTTATCGGTGGAAAGGGTATTGCGGTGAATCCCCATGATATCGTTAAATATTTGGGAATGTACGGGCCGTATCTGGCGGCAGGAGTTATCTGGTGCGTACCGGCGGTTTACCGGTTTGTAGAAAAACATAGAAAGCATCCGGCGATTATTGCGGCGCTGGTCGGTATTTTCTGGTTGTCCGTATACTGCACCGTCAGTATGGGCAATAATCCGTTCACTTATTTAAAATTCTAAAAGATTTAAGTTTAAAAACTGTAATAAAGGGTGAGAGTATGAAGTGGGTAAAAAAATGTCCGGTATTATTTATCCTCGTAATAAGCGGTACGCTATTTACGATGGTAGGGATTGCCGGAAAAAATTCCATATATAAGGATTATGAATATAATTTTACGGGAACTCCTTTTCTTGCCCTTATGATGGAAGGAATCAGCAAGGGAGAATATCCGTGGGACTATTTAAGCTATGGAGCTGCAATAGAAACGGTCTCGGAGACGTTGAATCTGCCCATGGGAAATGAAGAAGACGAAGATACGGCTGACGGTAAAACGGAATTGTTTGAAGAAGAAATCCCGGAAGATGATGTACAGGAAAGCACTGATTCGAATGAAGAAGTGAGTGTTGATAAAAGCTATGATTTCATAGCAGTAGGAGAAGAGTACTTCGACGATGCGGTGTTTATCGGAGATTCCAGAACCGTAGGTCTGTTTGAGTATGGGGGGATAGAGAACCGAAGCGATTTCTTCGCAAAGACTTCCCTGACGATATATGATGCACTTACTGCTCTCATTGCCAAGGATGAAGAAACAGGAGAGAAGATTACGGTAGAAGAAGCACTGCAGAAAAAGCAATACGGAAAAGTATATCTTATGCTCGGCATCAATGAACTGGGGACCGGAACTACGGAGACTTTTATGGAGGAGTATAAGAAAGTAGTGAAGAGGCTTGAAGAACTTCAGCCCGATGCAATCATTTATGTAGAAGGTATCATGAGAGTTACCGGAACGAAGAACGAGTCGGATCCGATTTTTAACAATACCAATATTAATGAGAGAAATGAAGAGATAGAAAAGCTCGCTGATAATAAAAAAATTTTTTATATTGATGTCAATGAAGTGGTATGCGACGGACAAGGGAATTTGAATGATGAATATACGACGGACGAGATTCATCTGAAGGCGCAATATTACCAAAGGTGGAAAGAATTCTTATTGACAAAGGGAATTGAAAGGGATGGGGAATAATTTTTTTCTTTTTTTCAGATAATACTATACATAACGAAAAACAACCGGAAAGTGTGGGTATAGTATGAGTCAGGAAAAAAGCGGATGTTCCATTGGAAAACAAAGCATAGAGATTAAAAACCCTGTATATATTAGGGAAAGCGCCAGCGTAGTGGGGACAAAGGAAGGGCAAGGACCTCTGGCGGAATTGTTTGATATGGTGGGCGAGGATGACATGTTCGGCTGTGATTCTTGGGAAGAAGCGGAAAGCAGTCTGCAAAAAGATGCGGTATATCTGGCACTCGGAAAGGCGGGCATGAAAAAAGAAGAGATAAGATATATTCTTGCCGGTGATTTACTGGGGCAGTCAATCGCCAGCAGCTTCGGTCTCGCTTCATATGAGATGCCTTTAATCGGAATGTATGGAGCATGTTCTACCTGCGGATTGACGCTCAGCATGGGAGCGATGACGATAGCGGGGGGATTTGCGGAGCATGTGGTGTGTGTAACCTCCAGCCATTTTGCCAGTGCGGAAAAGGAATTCCGTTTCCCCCTGGGATATGGTAATCAAAGACCGCTTTCGGCATCCTGGACAGTGACGGGAAGCGGGGCATTTGTCCTAAGCAGCGACGTCGGAACGAAATCGAGGGCTAAGATTACCGGAATTACTACGGGTAAAATCGTGGATTACGGTTTGAAGGATTCTTTGAATATGGGAGCCTGTATGGCACCGGCGGCATGCGATACCATTTACAACAATCTGACGGATTTTAACAGAAAGCCATCGGATTATGATAAGATCATTACCGGTGATTTGGGAACGGTAGGACAACATGCGCTGATCGATCTGTTAAATGAGAAAAACATTGATATATCGGGACAACATATGGATTGCGGAATAGAGATATACGATGCAAAAGAGCAGGATACCCATGCGGGAGGGAGCGGCTGCGGATGCAGTGCGGTGACTTTATCCGCTTATATTTTAAAGAAGATAGAAGAAGGTGTGTGGAAGAGAGTATTGTTTGTTCCTACGGGAGCGCTGTTATCCAAGACGAGCTTCAACGAAGGACAGACCGTGCCGGGTATAGCCCATGGAGTGGTCATAGAGTCGGTCGGTTAAAATAATTATTGAATAATATCCCCTGTGAATTATATAATGAGGTTATAATTCACGGGGGATTATATCGTAAAACCATTTGAAGTTAAAAGACTGAGAAGGTATCGGTACTTTTAGAACCGCTGGAAGTAAGACTCTCAGGAAGAATAGCGAACTGGAGGCGGAAAATATGCACGAGGAATTCGCTGTGCTCGACCGCGCGGGACGGGTGCAATTGACAATTATTATTTCCTGAAGCAATGTGATTAAGTCACGGAAGAATATTTTTGCTTATGTTATGCTGTAGCCATAAAAACAGGAGTCTGACAGGAGTGAAAATATGGATAAGAAAAAATATGCAAAGACCGTAATAATAGGGGGTGTTGCAGGGGGGGCCACCGCTGCTGCACGGCTTAGAAGAATGGATGAACATATGGAGATCGTCATATTGGAAAGAGGAGAATATATCTCCTATGCGAACTGCGGTCTTCCATACTATATCGGCGATGCGATAAAGGAAAGGGATAATTTATTGCTGCAGACGCCGGGAGCAATGAGAAGAAGATTCAATATCGAGGTACGCGTACAAAATGAAGTGACGGCGATTCATAAAGAGGAGAAAAAGTTAACGGTAAAGAACTTGCGGACAGGAGAAAGTTATGAAGAGAATTATGATGCTCTCATTATCGCCACAGGTTCTTCACCATTAAAGCCGTCGATTCCCGGAATCGACGGAGTGAATATTTTTACACTTTGGACAGTTCCCGATACCGATAAAATAAAAGAATATATAAGTGTAAACAAACCTAAGAAAGCGGCAGTCATCGGAGGAGGCTTTATTGGTCTGGAAATGGCGGAGAACCTCCATGCGGCAGGACTGCAAGTAAGTATTATTGAGATGCAGAATCAGGTAATGGCGCCTTTGGATTATGAAATGGCACAGCTTCTTCACGAGAATCTGGAAATGAATGGAGTGGAGCTTATACTTGGAGACGGCGTCCAGTCCTTCGAAGAAAAAGAAGGAGAAACTGCAATCCAGCTGACGAGCGGAAAGAGTATAAGAACCGACATGGTGATTCTTGCTATCGGCATCCGGCCTAACAGCGCATTGGCAAAGGAAGCGGGAATTGCTCTGAATGCCAGAGGCGGTGTGATAACCGATGAATATATGAGGACTTCCGAACCGGATATTTATGCGGTAGGAGATGTGGTAGAAACTGAAAACTATACGCTCAAGGAAAGGACTATGGTGCCCCTGGCGGGACCTGCCAACAAGCAGGCGCGCGTTCTGGCGGATGTAATCGCAGGAACGGACAGAACCTATAAGGGGGTACAGGCAACCTCGGTTGCCAAAGTGTTCGACTTGACGGCGACTGCTGTAGGAGTGAATGAAAAGACGCTGATTGGAAAAGGATTAATAAAAGAAAAGGATTATCATTCTATTTTGATAGACCAGAAATCTCACGCCGGTTATTATCCCGGAGCAGCTATGTTGACAATGAAACTACTTTTTAATAAAATGGGAAAGATACTGGGAGCACAAATAATCGGACGTGACGGTGCGGATAAGAGAATTGATGTATTGGCATCCGTTATGCGGTTGAACGGAACGGTGTACGATCTGGCAGAGTTGGAGCTCGCGTATGCACCACCGTATTCCTCGGCGAAGGATCCGGTTAATATGCTCGGGTTCGTTGCACAGAATGTACTGGAAGGACTTGTCAGCTTTATTTCATATGACGAAGTGGACCGTATGTTGGAAGAAGACAAGAATACCTTTACCGTTTTGGATGTGACGGAAGTGGTGGAAAGGGAAGTATTTGCAATTTCCGGCTCATATCATATCCCGTTAGGACAGCTTAGGGAACGCATGGGAGAACTCTCCAAGGATAAATTAGTTGTTATTTATTGTGCGATCGGTGTACGTGCGTACAATGCGGCAAGAATATTGACGCAGAGCGGATTTACTAATGTGAAGGTTCTTTCGGGTGGAACGACCTTCTACAAATCCATGCATTATAAGGATGGGAATCCGGGAGCAGATAATGGTACTGAGGGAGTTGTCTTTGAAAAGACAGAAGGAAACGGGACCGGCTTGATAGCAGAAGATTCCCTGGAAAGAGAAATAAAGGTAGTGGATTGCTGCGGAATGCAATGCCCGGGCCCCATTATGAAAGTAAATGAAGCATTGTGCGAGATGAAATCCGGAGAAATCCTGCAGGTTTGTTCAACAGATATGGGGTTTGCGAGGGATGTGGAAGCGTGGTGTCGCAGAACCGGCAATACATTTCTTAAAGCAGATCGAAGAGAAAAAGAAAATATCGTTTTCATTAAAAAGGGAATCGGAGAATGCATGACAAGCGAGGATGATAAGGTGCATGAAACAGATAGGGCTATGCAGGGAAAAACGATGGTAGTATTCAGTGGAGACTTGGATAAAGTGCTTGCCTCCTTTATCATCGCTAACGGCGCGGCAGCGATGGGACGGCCGGTTACGATGTTCTTTACCTTCTGGGGATTGAACGCACTTCGTAAGCCTGAGAAACAGAGTGTGAAAAAAACTTTTGTTGAGAAAGCATTCGGTGCCATGATGCCTCGCGGAGTCAAGAGATTAAAGCTGTCAAAGATGAATATGGCCGGAATGGGAACGGCCATGATGAAGAAAGTAATGAAAGATAAGCATGTGGATTCTCTGGAAGCTCTGATGAAGCAGGCAATGGCAAACGGCGTGAAGCTGGTAGCCTGCACTATGTCTATGGAGGTAATGGGAATCACAAAAGAAGAATTAATTGACGGTGTGGAACTTGCAGGTGTAGCATCTTATCTTGGAGATGCGGAAGAGTCCAATGTAAACTTATTCATATAAGTTCAATCAAATTCAGAAAGAGAGGAAATGAAAGATGAAAGCAATAAATTTAACAAAGGATAATTTTATAGAAGAGGTAATGAAATCCGACAAGCCCGTACTGGTAGATTTCTGGGCATCATGGTGCGGCCCTTGCCGGATGGTTCTTCCTATTGTGGAGGAACTGGCGGAGGAACTCACAGATGTAAAAATATGTAAGGTGAATGTGGATGAACAACAGGAGCTGGCCACACGCTTCCACGTGATGACGATTCCGACACTTATTGTATTCAAGGGCGGTAACATTGTGAAAACATCTGTTGGAGCAAAATCAAAAGCGGAAATAATGAAAATGTTAGAAGCATAGAAAGAATATCAGACAAGAGTTAATAATTTTTTGCGGTCAGTGATAAGGATTTCGCCGCGGGAAATCTGCACGAGTCCTTCGGATGAGAAATATTTCAGCATCCGGCTGACCACTTCTCTTGCACTTCCCATGTATCTTGCAATTTCTTCATGTGTCATCTTAAGGCTGTGAGAGCCTGTCTTGGCTGTTTCATCCAACAAGAAAATAGCCAGTCTTTTATCGAAACTCATAAATAATATCTGCTGCATTGTCCACATGGCGTCGGAGAAGCGTTCCGTTACTTTCTTGTATGCATAGGCTTCCACGTAAATATTTTCCTGCATAAGAGCGGAAAAAGCCGGGGAATCCACTTGAAGCAGCTCACAGTCCGTTACAGCATCTATGGATATGTCAAAAGTAATGGTATGCAAAACGCAGGCGGCGGATAAGACGCAGACATCACCCGGGCGAATACGGTATAGCGTAATTTCCCTTCCTTCATCCGAGAGGATATATACCCTGAGCGTACCGTTTTTTGGAAGCAGAAGACCTACGCAATCCAGGTCTGCAGTGTGGATGGAACTATCTTTCTTATAGAAGTTAACAGACGTATGGTCCATAAAAGTATCTTTTTGCTTATACGTTAGATTATTCCAAAATGTCAGATGATTCGTCAGTAATTCTATTTCATCCTTAGTGAGCATAATCTCACCGCCTTTCCGATACTTAATACAAGTGTAATTTAACTGAGAAAATAAATCATTTTAGATGTAATTATATCATATATTGTACACGGAAACACCCGAATTCACAATAAATCAGTTGAAAAATCTAAAAAAGGCTAGTACAATTAACCACAATAGCCGGTTGTGATTATAGATAGCGGATTGTGGAAAGGATGGATGTTCCTGTGAGAGAAATGGAATTTAAGATGGAGCGTCAAGGCTTATTGAAAGTGGGCGACTCCATAACGGTAACGGAAGGAGTTCTTCCGAGTAATTATTATTATACTATCGATCCGTCGCTAGCCATGTCGGGCAACTTTCCCTTCAGCGAACGGATGCTTGCGAGAAAGGGCGTGGTAACGCAGGTTCTTGAGAATGACAGAGGCTTTTATGTAATGGCACAGTTTGAAGAATGAAATAAATATAAGAAGTTATAGGAGGAGAACATATGTTAAAGAAAGTATCTACAGATAAGGCACCGGCAGCGATAGGGCCGTATTCCCAAGGAATCATTGTAGGAGATATGCTTTTTGCATCCGGTCAGATTCCAATCGATCCGGCAACAGGAGATATTAAAGGAAAAGATATTACCGAACAGGCACAGCAGGTAATGAAAAATGTGGGTGCAATACTCGAAGAAGCAGGAACCGACTATACGAAAGTTGTAAAAACAACTTGCTTTTTGGCGGAGATGGCTGATTTTGCAGCTTTTAATAGTGTATACGAGGAGTATTTTACCGAGAAGCCGGCGCGAAGCTGCGTGGCGGTAAAACAGCTTCCGAAGAATGTCCTCTGCGAAGTTGAGGTTATTGCATATCTGGGATAGAAATGTTGAAAGGCTTATGGTTATCGGATGAATAATGTTATTTTGACCGGTATGCCGGGTGCGGGCAAGAGTACAATAGGAATTGTACTTGCCAAGCGTCTGGGATACCGTTTTATAGATTCTGATTTGGTCATTCAAGAGAATACGGGAATGTTCCTCCATCAGATCATAGAGGCAAAAGGAATTGACGGATTTATACAGGTAGAAAATGACGTAAATGTATCTTTGGATATGGAGAAAACGGTTATTGCAACCGGTGGAAGCGCCATTTACGGCAGTGAGGCTATGGAGCATTTCAAAAGCATAGGAACGGTCATATATCTGAAGCTTTCTTATGAATCGGTGGCCGATAGGCTGGGTGATTTGAACGAGAGAGGCGTTGCCGTACGGGAAGGGCAGACGCTGGCAGATTTATATGAGGAGAGAATTCCTTATTATGAGCGGTATGCAGATATAGTTATCGACTGTGAAAATAAAATGATAAAGGACATAGTGGCGGAGATTGCTGCCGTTATGAATAGATAGGAAGTAATAATGAAAAAAGCAGCAATTGGAAGCAGCCTTCTCTTGTTCCTGGCGGCATGTATCTGGGGTTTTGCCTTTGTGGCGCAGAGTCTCGGTATGAATTATATGGGACCGTTTATGTTTAACGGCATTCGGTTCCTGATGGGAGGAATCGTGCTTTTGCCGGTAGTATTTATAAGGCTGCGGAAAAAGAGAACTGCGGAAAAAGAAGTTTCTTTTAAATTTGCATTAAAAGGTGGGATGTACTGCGGAGGAGCTCTCTGTATGGCATCCCTATTTCAGCAGATAGGAATTCAATATACAACGGTCGGTAAGGCTGGTTTTATAACGTCTCTCTATATAGTAATCGTTCCGGCCATGGGCTTGTTTTTAAAGAAAAGAGTGCAGGGAAAGGTGTGGATAGCGGCAGCGGTTGCGGTATTCGGACTTTATTTGCTGTGCGTAAACGAAAGCTTCTCGCTGGGAAGAGGAGATGTATTTGTGTTGATATGTGCCGTTTTATTTTCCGTGCATATCATGCTGATAGATTATTATTCCCCGAAGATGGATGGCGTTGCATTATCCTGCATCCAATTTTTTACGGCAGGGATTATTTGCACCGCAGGGGGGCTCATTTTGGAACAGCCCTCGTGTGACCGGCTTATTTCGGGGATATGGCCGCTCCTGTATGCGGGTATAATGTCTAGCGGCATTGCATATACTTTGCAGGTCATAGCGCAGAAAAATGTGGAACCGACAATTGCCTCCCTCATCTTCAGCATGGAGTCTTCCGTATCACTGTTAGGCGGATGGCTCATATTGGGACAGGCTTTGTCGCCGAGGGAATTGCTGGGCTGTGCGATTGTTTTTTCATCGGTAATTCTCGTACAGCTGCCGGAGCGGAGACGGAATGGAAACCAAAACTGTCGGTGAAAATCTCTGCAAAGGCTATGAATTTACACACAAAACAATGTAACTCTACGGACCGTTTATTGCCATCAACGGTTTAAGAGCTTATTCTGATTATGGAGGTGGCTCAAATGGATTGCGGCAAAGTAGGAAAACTGATTTATAATCTGCGTAAAGAAAAAGAAATGACCCAAAAGCAGCTTGCCGATGCTATGAACATCAGCGATAAGACCATTTCGAAATGGGAGCGCGGAATGGGATGTCCGGATGTATCTATATTACAGGAGTTGTCGGAAGTTCTGGGAGTGAACATTGAAAAAATCTTGTTGGGGGATTTGGAACCTAACAGTGTGGAGGCCGGAAATATGAAAAAAATAAAATTTTATATATGTCCAACATGTGGAAATATCATAACTTCTACAAGTGGGGCAGATTTATCCTGCTGCGGGCGCAAGCTGGCGGCACTGAAACCGAAACAGGCGGAGGGTAAGCATCAGCTGGAGGTGGAAACAGTAGAAGAGGATTATTATATTACCTTTACTCATGAAATGAGCAAAGAACATTTCCTTAACTTCATAGCCTATGTAACGCTGGACAAGGTACTGTTCGTAAAGTTATATCCTGAGCAAAGCGGTGAGGTGCGCATTCCCAAGCTTAGAGGCGGCGGAACCCTATATTTCGGCTGTAACCAGCATGGGCTATGGACACAAGAGGTACGCAGTAAATGAATGCGTTATACGTGATAAGTGTAAAATTATAAATCCATATATTGACAGAGATAAAGTTCAGTGATAAAATACAGAAAAATTAAATAAATCCATGAAAACCGTTGAAGTGGAGATAAAAACAGATGTTGCACTCACAGAGAGCCGGGAATGCTGAGAACCGGCAGAAAGCAGTTTGTTAAATGGACCACGGAGGGCGCAGTCAAAAGCTTAGGCCGAGTATTCTGCGACGTAGAGCACACGTTAGTTGCCGGGAATATGATGGTATTCCTTAAAGTGCGGGAGAACTCTAAGTATATTTACATTCTCCTGAATCAAGGTGGCACCGCGTATAGAGATTCTAAGAATATTTAATCCGTCCTTGACAATTATTCAATTGTCATGGACGGATTTTTTGCGCGCATAAGCAGAGTCAGGTGGTTCTAAATACGCCCTGGGATGCTCGCATTCCAGGGCGTATTTAGAACCACCTGACGAGCAACGCGAATTCGAGAGGCGAAGCATCTCGAATCTGCTTATGCCGGATTGCCAAACATACGAGGAAGCAACGCGAATTCGAGAGGCGAAGCATCTCGAATCTGCTTATGCCGGATTGCGGCAGACTGTCCAAACAAGCAAGAAAGCAAAGGTAAAAGGAGGAACCCTTCATGTACACACCAACTATGGAAGAAGTAAAAGTTTACGCAAAGGATTACAAAGCAGTTCCGATCAGCAGAGTTATCTATTCTGATTTTTGTACGCCGATAGAGGTGCTGCGGATATTAAAATCGGTAAGCTGTCATTGCTATATGCTGGAAAGCCTTGAGGATACCGACAAATGGGGAAGATATACATTCTTAGGTTATGATCCCAAACTTGAGATTACCTGCACGGACAAAACAGTGCGAATCAGCACGGGTACGGAACTAACGATAAAAAATGCCAATCCGGCGCAGTATATACGGCAGATTATCGAAGAGAACAAAAGTCCCAGAATAAAAGGATATCCAACCTTTACAGGAGGGCTTGTCGGATATTTTTCATACGATTATATAAAATACAGTGAACCGTCGTTAAACCTCAATGCAAGAGACGAAGAGAATTTTAAGGATGTGGATCTTATGCTTTTTGATAAAGTAATCGCATTTGACAATTTAAAACAGAAAATAATCCTAATCGTGAATATGAGGACCGATTCACCGGAAGAAAATTACAAGAAAGCCATAAGGGAGTTGGACGATATGGTGGCGCTTATTACGAAAGGAACGCCTGCTGATATCAAGCCTCTTCATATTAAGTCGCAGTTTCGTCCGCTCTTTAAAGAAAAAGAGTATTGCAGGATGGTGGAGAAAGCAAAGCACTATATCAGAGAGGGAGATATTTTTCAGGTGGTATTGTCCAACCGGTTAGAGGCGGATGTGGAAGGCAGTCTGTTCGATACTTACAGAGTCTTAAGAACGACGAATCCATCTCCTTATATGTTCTACTTCAGCAGCGATGATATTGAGATCGCAGGGGCCTCTCCTGAGACGTTAGTAAAACTGGTTAACGGTAATTTATATACTTTTCCGCTTGCCGGAACGAGAGCGAGGGGACTAACGGAGAAAGAGGATGAAAGGCTCGAGAAAGAATTGCTGAACGATCCCAAAGAACTTGCCGAACACAATATGTTAGTGGATCTTGGAAGAAACGATATCGGAAAAATCAGCAAGTTCGGAACGGTGCAGGTAGAAGAATATTTGTCTATTGAAAGATTTTCCCATGTAATGCATATCGGTTCTACGGTAAAGGGGGAAATCAGAAAAGACAAAACGGCAATGGATGCGGTTGGGGCAGTGCTTCCGGCGGGCACTCTCTCGGGAGCACCTAAGATTCGTGCATGTGAGATTATCAATGAGCTGGAGAACAATAAAAGGGGCATCTACGGAGGAGCAATAGGATATATTGATTTTACGGGAAATATGGATACCTGCATTGCCATAAGAATTGCATTTAAGAAAAACGGGAAGGTATTCATCCGTTCGGGAGCGGGAATTGTGGCCGATAGCGTACCGGAAAAGGAATATCAGGAATGTATTAACAAAGCAAAAGCGGTAATGAACGCTCTTGAAACGGCGGAAGGAGGAATCTGAGATGATACTCTTAATCGATAATTATGACAGTTTTTCCTACAATTTGTATCAGCTTGTCGGTTCCATAGATTCAGGGATTAAAGTGATTCGCAATGATGAGATGACGATTGCCGAAATAGAGGAACTGGATATAAGCCATATTATCTTGTCACCGGGACCGGGTCGACCTGCGGATGCAGGAATATGTGAAGAGGCATTAAAATATTTTGCCGGAAAGATTCCGATATTCGGAGTATGTCTCGGACACCAGGCAATTTGTGAAGCTTTCGGCGCAGAGATTTCTTATGCTAAGGAGCTGATGCACGGAAAACAATCGGAAATATTCATAGAAGATAAATGCAGAATCTTCAAAGGACTTCCGCCGAGTATCAAAGCGGCAAGATATCATTCGCTTGCCGTCAAAGAAGAAACGATGCCGGAAGAACTGGAGATAATGGCAAAGACAGAAGACGGAGAAATCATGGCGGTAAAACACAGAGATTTCGAAGTATATGGGGTACAATTTCACCCCGAATCCATCATGACTACGGATGGAGAGACAATACTCCGCAATTTTTTGGCAGTGTAATTGGCAATTATCTGATATAGGCAGGAAAGGAGAAAGTAAAATGATTAAGGAAGCGATTCAAAAGGTAGTGATGAAACAGAATTTGAGCTATAAGGAAGCAGAAGAAGTAATGGATGAGATTATGGGTGGCGAGGCTTCACAGATACAGATGTCAGCATATCTGACAGCACTGTCATTAAAGGGAGAAACCATAGAAGAGATTACCGCATCGGCAGCAGGTATGAGAAACCATTGCATTCGTTTGCTTCACGATATGGACGTACTTGAAATCGTTGGAACGGGAGGAGATAAGTCCAACTCCTTCAACATATCTACGACTTCTGCAATTGTCGTATCGGCTATGGGCATCCCTGTTGCAAAGCATGGAAACCGGGCAGCAAGCAGCAAGTGCGGAGCAGCGGACGTACTCGAGGCGTTGGGGGTAAATATTAATATTTCTCCGGAGAAGAGCAAAGAGCTTTTAGAAAAAATAGGCATATGCTTTCTGTTCGCACAGAACTATCATATCGCCATGAAATATGTGGCACCGGTGAGAAAAGAACTCGGTATTCGCACCGTATTTAATATTCTCGGACCTCTTTCCAATCCGGCAGGCGCTAATATGCAGCTTCTTGGAGTGTACGACGGGGAATTGGTGGAACCGATGGCAAAGGTACTCGCCAATCTGGGAGTCAAAAATGCAATGGTCGTATTCGGACAGGACGGACTGGATGAGATATCCATGAGCTCGCCCACTTCCGTATGTGAAGTCAGAAACAACGAATTCAAGAAGTATACGATAGAACCGGAGCAGTTTGGTATGGTACGATGCAAAAAGGAAGATTTAATGGGCGGAAGTCCTGAAGAAAATGCGGATATTACTCTTTCGATTCTAAAGGGAGAAAAAGGACCGAAGAGAGACGCCGTAGTACTCAATTCGGCAGCAGCACTTTATGTTGCGGATTCTACCCTTACCCTTAAGGAGGCCGTTTATAGGGCACAGGAAGCGATAGATAACGGAAGTGCGCTTAAGCAGCTGGAAAAGTTCATTTCTTTATCGAATGTATGAATATAAGCTAGATGAAACAGAAAGGAAATGGTAAGCCATGATATTGGAGGAAATTGCGGCAAGGACCTATGTGAGAGTAGAGGAACTGAAAAAGAGGAGAGATGTTCTTTCTCTGCGAAGAGAAGCGGAAGAAATGGGGAGCAACACTGAATTCCCCTTTAAGGGAGCACTTGCCGCAGAAGGGATGTCGTTTATCTGCGAAGTGAAGAAGGCTTCTCCTTCAAAGGGAATAATTGTGGAGGAATTTCCTTATCTTAGTATCGCAAAGGAATATAAGGAAGCGGGTGCTGCGGCAATTTCCGTGCTGACCGAGCCGCATTATTTTATGGGAAGAGACAGCTATTTACAGCAGATAGCGGAGGAGGTAGAGATACCTGTACTCAGGAAGGACTTTACAATCGATGAATACCAGATATTCGAGGCGAAGGTGATTGGTGCTTCTGCTATTCTGTTAATCTGCGCGCTTCTCGATGTGGGACGGCTTAAGGAATATTTGGAAATTGCTCATAGTCTTGGTTTATCCGCGCTTGTAGAAGCACATACGGAGGAAGAGGTAGACGCAGCACTTCATTCGGGAGCCGGAATTATAGGGGTAAATAACCGTAATCTGAAAACTTTTGAAGTTGACATAACAACGAGCAGCAGGTTAAGGCGCATGGTTCCGGAGGGAATACTATTCGTGTCGGAGAGCGGAATCAAGACCGCATATGACGTGGAAATACTCAGGAGAAATAAGGCGGATGCCGTTTTAATCGGAGAAACTTTTATGCGAAGTGCTGATAAGAAAAGGCAGCTTGCTATATTAAGAGGAGAAGAGGATTGAAACCGAAGATAAAAATATGCGGACTTACAAGAGAATGTGATATCGACTATGTGAATGAAGCTTCTCCGGAATATTTCGGTTTTATATTTGCAAAGAGCAAAAGGCAGATAGATGAAAAAGCTGCAGCACTTTTGAAGGCGAGAGCAAAAAGCGGAATTAAAGCCGTAGGCATATTTGTGGATGCTTCGAAGGAGCGGATAATCAGGCTTGTACAAAACGGCACGATCGATATCGTGCAGCTCCATGGGCAAGAAACGCCGTCCTATGTGGAGCATGTAAAAAAGCTTACGGGAGGTCTTGTTATTAAGGCAATTCCTATCGGGGAGAAAGAGTATCCCGGCTTCATGCTGGAAGAATATAAGAATGCGGGAACCGATTATTTCTTATTTGACAGCAAAGTAATCGGTAGAGACTCGGGGTATGGCGGGACCGGAGTGACGTTTGACTGGAGCCGGATACCTAAGGCGCCGCTTCCGTATTTTCTGGCAGGCGGATTGAATGCACAAAATATCGTGACGGCTGTTTCGCATGTGAATCCGTATGCCGTGGATATAAGTAGCGGGGTGGAAACGGACGGTGTAAAGGATAAGGATAAAATATTGGAGATCATAAGGAGGGTCAGAGATGTCTAAGGGAAGATTTGGCGTGCACGGCGGTCAGTATATACCGGAAACGCTTATGAATGAAGTAATCAAGCTGGAAGAGAGCTATGAATTTTATAAAAAAAGTACTGAGTTTAATAATGAGTTGAACGATTTACTCAAGAATTATGCGGGACGTCCCTCTCTTTTGTACTATGCGGAGAAGATGACAGAGGATATGGGAGGAGCCCGGATTTATCTGAAACGCGAGGACTTGAATCATACCGGTTCCCATAAGATCAATAACGTGTTGGGTCAGGTGCTCCTCGCAAAGAAAATGGGCAAGACGAGGGTTATCGCGGAGACCGGAGCAGGGCAGCATGGAGTAGCGACGGCGACGGCTGCTGCGCTCCTTGGCATGGAATGTGAGATTTTCATGGGAAAAGAGGATACTGACAGGCAGGCTTTAAACGTATACCGCATGGAACTTCTCGGAGCGAAGGTGCACCCGGTGACTAGTGGTACGATGACGCTCAAGGATGCGGTAAATGAGACGATGCGCGAGTGGACGAACAGGGTAAACGATACACACTATGTATTAGGCTCCGTAATGGGACCTCATCCTTTTCCTACGATTGTCAGAGATTTCCAGAGCGTTATCGGCAAAGAAGCGAGAGAACAGATTCTGGAATGTGAAGGAAAGCTTCCGACTGCGGTAGTTGCCTGCGTAGGGGGCGGAAGCAATGCCATGGGAATGTTCTATAATTTCATTGAGGATAAGGAGGTTGCCTTGATCGGCTGTGAGGCGGCAGGACGCGGACTTAATACGGAGAGACATGCAGCGACTATCGCCAAGGGAACGTCAGGAATCTTTCATGGAATGAAATCCTATTTCTGCCAGGACGAATATGGGCAGATTGCGCCGGTTTATTCCATATCAGCAGGATTGGATTATCCGGGAATAGGGCCTGAACACGCGAACCTGTACGATACAAAGCGAGCGCAGTATGTTCCTGTTACGGATGACGAAGCGGTAGAGGCGTTCGAATATCTGGCGAGAACGGAAGGGATTATATGTGCCATAGAAAGCGCTCATGCGGTGGCTCATGTGAGAAAGATTGCTCCTGCCATGAAAAAAGACGATATTATTATCGTTTGTCTCTCCGGCAGGGGCGATAAGGATGTGGCGGCTATAGCGAGATATAAGGGGGTAAATATTCATGAATAAGATTCGCATACACGATGCTTTCGACCACGGAAAGGCTTTTATCGGCTTTTTGACCGGAGGCGATCCGTCGATAGAAAAAAGTGAAGAGTTCATTCTGAAAATGGCGGAAGCAGGATGTGATTTAATTGAAATCGGGATTCCTTTTTCAGATCCCGTCGCAGAAGGGCCGGTGATTCAGGAGGCCAATATTAGGGCATTATCTGCGGGAACAACGACGGATAAAATATTTGAGCTGGCGCAAAATGTGCGTAAAAAAACGAATGTGCCGCTAGTTTTCTTAACCTACTTAAATCCTGTATATAAATACGGGTATGATAGATTCTGTGCCAAATGCGAAGAAGTAGGAATAAACGGTTTAATTATTCCGGATATGCCCTATGAAGAAAAGGGTGAACTATATAATACCGCGAAAGAATATGACGTAAACATAATCTCTCTCATTGCACCTACCTCAAAGGACAGGATTAAGATGATAGCAAAGGAAGCGGAAGGCTTTATCTATGTAGTGTCTTCCATGGGAGTTACCGGAGTGCGAAGCGAGATAAAGACAGACTTAAATGCGATTGTGCCTTCGGTAAAGGAAGTGTCTAAGGTACCTGTAGCTGTAGGATTCGGTGTGAATGCGCCGGAACAGGCAGCGAAGATAGCCAGCATTGCCGACGGAGTGATAGTGGGAAGCGCCATAGTAAAAATTATAGAAAAATATGGCGAAAATGCAGGGCAACATATTTATGAATATGTAAAAAGCATGAAGGATGCCATCAGATAATATTTTCTTATCGATTCAGACTTATAAAATATGAAGAATTGTACATAATAGTCCACAAATACAAAAAGCCAAAGGAGACCAGCTATGAAAAGTCAAGCTTAAATTAGCTGGAAATTAAAAATATTTTTTCGTGGTAAAAAAGGGTAACTTTAATAAAGCTCCCGGGTGGGTGCATTTTTTCAAATCTATCGATATTG
>JAAYNW010000064.1 GCA_012520655.1 Clostridiales bacterium
AATTCGTAATGCAAATACTGCAAAACATGATACAGTAGATGTTCCGTCTTCTAAAATGAAATTAGCTATCGCACAGATTCTTTTAGAGGAAGGCTACATCAAGAAATTTGATATAATTGAGGATGGAAATTTCAAAACAATCCGTATTGCACTTAAATATGGTGCAGACAAAAACGATAAGATCATCGCAGGCATTAAGAGAATTTCTAAGCCGGGTCTTCGTGTATATGCGAATGCAGAAGAGCTTCCGAAGGTGCTCGGTGGACTTGGTATTGCTATTATCTCTACGAATCATGGTGTTATAACCGATAAAAAGGCAAGAGAGCTTAACGTAGGCGGCGAAGTTTTAGCATTTGTTTGGTAAAAACTTTGTAAAGTGAAGTTTGGAAGAACGCTTGTGTTCTTCCGGGAACATTGAAACAAGACAATCATAGGAGGTACGGGCATGTCACGTATAGGAAGAATGCCAATCGCGGTTCCGGCAGGCGTAACTGTGGATATCGCAGAAAATAATAAAGTGACTGTAAAAGGTCCCAAGGGAACACTTGAAAGAGTGCTTCCGGCAGAAATGGAAATCAAAATGGAGGGTTCTGAAATCGTTGTAACGAGACCTAACGATTTGAAAAAAATGAAATCTCTCCATGGACTTACAAGAACTTTAATCAATAACATGGTAGTAGGTGTTACTGCCGGTTATGAGAAGAAATTAGAAGTAAACGGCGTTGGTTACAAAGCGGCAAAGAACGGTAAGAAATTAGTTTTATCTTTGGGATATTCTCATCCGGTAGAGATGGAAGATCCGGAAGGTATCGAAGCAGTAGTCGAAGGACAGAACGTCATTATTGTTAAAGGAATTGATAAAGAAAAAGTTGGCCAATTCGCAGCTGAAATCAGAGATAAGAGAAGACCTGAGCCTTACAAAGGAAAAGGTATCAAATATGCTGATGAAACTATCAGACGTAAAGTTGGTAAGACTGGTAAGAAATAGATAAGGAGAGTATGATAATGGTTAGTAAAGAATCTAGACAAAAAGTTCGTGTTAAAAAACACATGAAAATTCGTAACCGTTTCAGCGGCACAGCCGAAAGACCGCGGTTAGCTGTTTTCAGAAGTAATAATCATATGTATGCTCAAATTATCGACGATACAGTTGGAAATACTTTAGTAGCGGCTTCTACTCTTGAAAAAGAAGTAAAGGCTGAGCTGGAGAAAACCAATAACGTTGATGCAGCAGCATATTTAGGAACAGTAATTGCTAAGAGAGCATTGGAAAAAGGTATTACAACAGTAGTCTTTGATAGAGGCGGCTTTATATACCAGGGAAAAGTAGCGGCATTAGCTGAAGCAGCCAGAGAAGCTGGCTTAGAATTCTAGGAAGGGAGAGAAAATCACATGAGACGTACAATCATTGATGCAAGTCAGTTAGAATTAACTGAAAAGGTAGTTTCCATCAAGAGAGTAACTAAGGTTGTAAAAGGTGGTCGTAACTTCCGATTCACTGCTTTAGTTGTTGTTGGCGACGGTAACGGACACGTTGGGGCTGGACTTGGAAAAGCAACAGAAATTCCCGATGCTATCCGTAAAGGAAAAGAAGATGCAACGAAGAATTTGGTTTCGGTTGCACTCGATGAAAGCAACAGTATTACACATGACTTCCTCGGAAAATTCGGTTCGGCAAGCGTTCTTTTGAAGAAAGCTCCGGACGGTACAGGTGTTATTGCCGGTGGTCCGGTACGTAATGTATGCGAACTTGCAGGTATTAAAAACATTCGTACAAAGTCTTTGGGTTCCAAAAATAAACAGAATGTTGTTCTTGCTACAATCGCAGGTTTGAGCCAGTTGAAAACTCCGGAAGAAGTTGCTAAGAAACGCGGCAAGTCTGTGGAAGAGATTATGGCATAGCAATATGAGACACTTTGTGCTTCATATTGAAGAACCACCTGTGGTTCTGCCTCAGGTGTGGAAAGGAGAATTAAGAAATGGCAGCAAAGAAAGCTACAAAAACTTTGAAAGTAACATTAGTGAAATCTCCTATCGGAGCGGTGCCTAAGAATAGGGCAACAGTTGAAGCAATGGGACTTCGTAAGCTTAATAAGACTATTGAACTGCCCGATAACGATGCTACGAGAGGGCAGATCAGACAGATAGCACATTTAGTAAAGGTAGAAGAAGTATAAAAAAGATAAGGAGGTGTCAGGAATGGAATTATCAAACTTAAGACCGGCAGAAGGTTCTAAACATAGTGATAATTTTAGAAGAGGTCGCGGACACGGTTCAGGAAACGGTAAGACAGCCGGAAAAGGACACAAAGGTCAGAAAGCTCGTTCAGGAGCGCCTAGAGTGGGCTTTGAAGGTGGTCAGATGCCGTTATATAGACGTATCCCTAAAAGAGGTTTCACAAACAGAAACTCTAAGGATATCGTAGGTATTAACTTGAGCGCTTTGGAAGTATTTGACAATGGTGCTACGGTTGATGTAGATACATTGATCGAAAAAGGCATTGTTAAAAATCCAAGAGATGGCGTTAAGATCCTCGGAAACGGAGAATTTACTAAGAAGCTCACGGTAAAAGCTAATGCATTCAGTGCATCGGCTAAAGAAAAAATTGAGTCTCTTGGTGGAACAGCAGAGGTGATGTAATGTTTACAACCTTAAAGAATGCATTTAAAATCAAGGAGATTAGAGATAGAATATTTTTTACCTTTCTGATGCTGGTTGTGATCCGTCTTGGATCACAGCTTCCCGCACCGGGGGTAAACAGACATTATTTTTCTAATTGGTTTGCGGCACAGACAGGAGATGCATTTAGTTTCTTGGATGCCTTTACAGGTGGCTCGTTTCTCAATATGTCCATCTTGGCATTAAACATTACCCCATATATTACATCCTCTATTATTATGCAGCTTTTGACGATTGCAATTCCGAAGTTGGAAGAAATGCAGCGTGATGGTGAAGATGGAAGGAAAAAAATCGTAGCAATTACCCGCTATGTGACGGTAGGACTTGCTCTGTTTGAATCAACAGCGATGGCGATTGGATTCGGAAGGCAAGGCTTGCTTGAAACATACAATGCGATAAATGTAATTACCGTTATTGCAGCACTCACTGCAGGTAGTGCATTCCTTATGTGGATCGGTGAGAGAATTACGGAAAATGGTGTAGGCAACGGTATTTCTATAGTGCTTGTTATTAACATCATTTCACGTTTGCCGCACGACATCAATAAATTATTTGAGCAGTTTGTATATGGTAAATCTACGGCGCTTGCAGTAGTGGCAGCACTCATTATTATAGCTGTTATCGTCGGTATGATAGTTCTTGTAGTTATCTTAAACGGCGGTGTACGTAAGATTCCTGTGCAATATGCCAAAAAGGTACAGGGAAGAAAAATGGTTGGCGGTCAGACGACTAACATTCCTTTGAAAGTAAATACATCGGGTGTTATTCCGATTATCTTTGCGTCTTCCCTTATGCAGTTACCGGTCGTTATAGGTTCCTTCTTCGGCTATAAAGGAACAGGTATATGGGCGGATATATTAAAAGGACTTAGTTCATCTTACTGGTGTAATCCGAAGGCTCCGATTTATTCTATCGGACTTTTGGTATATGTTTTGCTTGTAATTTTCTTTGCATACTTCTATACATCCATTACTTTTAATCCTTTGGAGATAGCAGATAGGATGAAAAAGCAGGGCGGCTTTATTCCAGGTATCAGACCCGGTAAGCCTACCAGCGATTATTTGACTAAGATATTGAATTACATTATTTTTATAGGTGCTCTCGGACTGACAATTGTAGCTGTTGTTCCTTTCATATTCAACGGTGTATTCAATGCCAGTGTATCTTTCGGGGGAACGAGCTTGATTATTATCGTAAGCGTTGTGCTTGAAACGATAAAACAGATCGAATCTAAGATGTTAGTTCGTAACTATAAAGGATTTTTGAACGATTAATATTTGGAGAAAATTCTTTGAGAAGAATAATAGGAAGGCAAAGGGCAGGGCCAGGCGCCCTCCTATGTTTCTTCCGGAATCAGAATTTCGTGTACCTTCTGGTTTGATATGGGCACCCGCCTCGCAGCGTGTGTCCGTTTGTTGAGCATAAGAGCAATTCGCGAAGCGTGTTGCTCGTTGTTTTAATGAGGGTATTTGCTGAGAAAGGACAATTATAACGATGAAAATTATTATGTTAGGTGCTCCGGGAGCCGGAAAAGGAACACAAGCTAAGATGATAGCTGATAAATATAGTGTTCCCCATATATCTACAGGTGATATTTTTAGGGCAAATATTAAAAACGGTACAGAACTTGGCAAAGAAGCTAAAAAATATATGGATCAGGGATTGCTCGTTCCTGATGAACTTACCGTAAAGATTCTTCTTGACAGGGTAGCGGCAGATGACTGCGCAAAAGGCTATGTACTGGATGGCTTTCCAAGAACGATTCCTCAGGCAGAAGTGCTTGATAAAGCGCTTACCGAGTTGGGGGACCGAATTGATTATGCGATCGATGTAGATGTTCCCGATGAAAATATCGTAAAAAGAATGTCCGGCAGACGTGCATGTTTGGCATGCGGAGCTACATATCATATGGAACACGTTCCTCCCCAAAAGGAAGGAATCTGTGATAGATGCGGAAAAGAACTCGTTCTCCGCGACGATGACAAACCGGAGACGGTTTTAAATCGTCTTAAGGTTTATCATGATCAGACGCAGCCTTTGATTGATTTTTACGGAAAAAAAGGCGTGCTTAGAACAGTAGACGGTACAAAACCTATGCAGGATGTATTCAATGCAATCGTAGAAACGCTGGAAGCGTAATGCACCGAAGGCGTATTGAGAAAGGCACGGTTATAATATGGCAGTATCAATTAAATCTGACAGAGAAATAGAACTGATGCGTGAAGCGGGTAAAATGCTTGCGGAGGTTCATGCGCGCCTCGGAGACGCAATTGAGCCGGGGATGTCAACACTTGATATTGACAGACTGGGAGAAAAACTTATTCGAAGCTATGGTTGTATTCCTAATTTCTTGAATTATAACGGTTATCCGGCATCCATATGTGTGTCCGTTAATGATGAGGTAGTTCATGGCATTCCGCATAGCAGCCATATACTACAAGATGGAGATATCGTAAGTCTGGATGCAGGATTAATATATAAAGGATATCATTCGGATGCGGCAAGAACGCATGCCGTTGGAACTATCAGTGATGAAGCAAAAAAGCTGATAGAAGTAACGAAACAAAGTTTTTTCGAAGGAATTAAAATGGCAAAATCCGGCAATCATTTATATGATATATCAAATGCTATCGACAGATATGTATCTGCATTTGGATACGGCATCGTCAGAGATTTGGTAGGCCATGGTATCGGAACCAAGTTACACGAAGAGCCACAGATACCGAATTTTGCACAACGCCGCAAGGGAATTAGACTGCAGGCAGGGATGACTCTGGCAGTAGAGCCTATGATTAATATGGGAGATTGGGAAGTAGAATGGCTGGATGATGACTGGACAGTAGTTACTGCCGACGGTTCTTTATCCGCCCATTATGAAAATACAATCCTTATTACAGATGGTGAGCCGGAAATACTTACTTTGCTATAGCTTTGATCCACGCCGCAAAGTTGCGCGCTATAAGAAAGGCATGGTTATTTAGTATGATAGGAATGTTTGCGACATCAAAAGCGGGTCACGATAAAGATACGGTGTATATCATAGTAGAAGAAGATTCCGAATATGTATATGTAGCGGATGGAAAGTATAGGACGATAGAACATCCGAAAAAGAAGAATAAAAAGCATATTCAGATTATCAAGAAAAATTCCGATGATATAATAAATATAAAAGAGAAACTTGTAAAAAAGCAACCGATATATAATGAAGAAATAAGGAAAGCGATAGGAGGTATCGTATGTCAAAGGCAGATGTAATTGAAATTGAAGGAACTGTAGTTGAAAAGTTATCAAACACTATGTTTCAGGTTGAACTTGAAAACGGACACAAGGTGCTTGCTCATATAAGCGGTAAGTTAAGGCAGAATTTCATCCGTATCTTACCGGGAGATAAAGTAACTCTGGAATTATCGCCATACGATTTGTCCAAAGGACGTATTATATGGAGAGATAAGTAAAAGGACAAATCGTATGGTGATTTTGTCTAAAGGTAATATTATATGGAGAGATGTGCGAGGAAAAGGGGTGAGACTTGTGAAAATACCCTTGCATTTGCGCTATTTCCATGATATAATGTAAAACGGTCTTTTTTGAAAGGAGGGTTTAACATGAAGGTTAGATCATCAGTAAAACCAATTTGCGAAAAATGCAAAATTATTAAAAGAAAAGGAAAGATCAGAGTAATCTGTGAGAATCCGAAACACAAACAGAGACAAGGATAATCCCTGCGCTAGTTATTGATTATTTTAAATAGCAGAGGAGCCTTGTCCAATTATGATATGCGGCTGCAGCGTGGGATTCCGTCAAAAATGACGAGAAACGCTGATTAACATATATGTATTATGATTGAACGTAGGAGCCTACGGAGATTACTTGTTGATACCAGAGCTATTCTTCTGAGCTGTCTTTATTGTTAAATAAGTTGGAACAGAGAAAAAGAGAAGAGTTTTGGAAAGGTCGGATTTGCTTCCGGTTGGATGAGCGCTTGGTCATCTCAATCAACTTAGTAGTGGCATGAACTATTTTCATGCAGAGAAAAATATGCGAAAGCATGGCATCTAAGAAAAACGTACAATTGCGTAACAGATGATGCTTTGAAGAAAATGGAGGAAATGTAAATGGCTCGTATTGCAGGTGTTGACTTACCTAGAGAAAAACGTGTAGAGATAGGACTCACATATATCTATGGTATAGGAAGAATAAGTGCAAACAGGATTCTTGAGGCGGCAAAGGTTAATCCCGATACCCGTGTAAGAGAATTGACAGATGAAGAAGTAAAGAGAATCGGTGAAGTAATTGATGCAAGTTACGTCGTAGAAGGTGATCTGAGAAGAGAAATCGCCTTGAATATCAAGAGACTTCAGGAAATCGGATGCTACAGAGGTATTCGTCATAGAAAAGGACTTCCGGTTCGCGGTCAGAAAACAAAGACAAATGCTAGAACAAGAAAAGGACCTAAACGCACGGTTGCAAATAAGAAGAAATAAAGCGTTCTAATAGTGAACAAAAGTAACAGGGAATGAAAAGTTGAGAAAGTAGGTTAGTTTAAAATGGCAAAAAAAGTTGCAAAAAAAGTAACAAAAAAACGTGTCAAGAAAAACGTTGAACATGGACAGGCACATATCCAGTCTTCTTTTAACAATACAATTGTTACATTGACAGACAATGAAGGAAACGCTCTTAGCTGGGCAAGTGCCGGTGGTCTTGGTTTTAGAGGTTCAAAGAAATCTACTCCGTACGCAGCTCAGATGGCGGCAGAAACTGCTACAAAGGCTGCACTTGTACGTGGTTTAAAAACAGTTGATGTTATGGTAAAAGGACCAGGTTCAGGACGTGAGGCAGCAATCCGTGCACTTCAGGCTTGCGGGCTCGAAGTAACGAGTATCAGAGACGTAACACCGGTTCCTCACAATGGATGCCGTCCTCCCAAACGTCGTCGCGTATAGTCGCGGAACAATCCACGTATGAATTTATAAGTTTATAGACTTATAAGTATAATAAGACGGATTACGAACAACAGGTTGGAAGAATGCGTAAAGTCCTCGGACTTACGTTGTAAACAATAGTGAAAGGTTTAGAAGCCTTTATTTAGAAAGGAGCCCGAAATGGCAGTAAACAGAGTACCAGTTTTAAAAAGATGTAGAGCTCTCGGACTTGAGCCCGCTTATTTAGGATATGACAAAAAATCGAACAGAACATCTTCAAGAGCAGGCAAAAAAATGAGCGAGTACGGTCTTCAGTTAAGAGAGAAGCAGAAAGCAAAATTTATCTATGGTGTTCTTGAAAAACCGTTTAGAAATTACTATGAAAAGGCTGACAGAATGATGTCAGGTCTGACAGGTGAGAACCTTATGACCATACTCGAAAGCAGACTTGATAACGTTGTTTTCAGAATGGGATTCGCAAGAACAAGAAGAGAAGCAAGACAGATTGTAGGACACAAACACTTCCTCGTAAACGGTAAGGCTGTGAATATTCCTTCTTATTTAGTAAAAGCCGGAGATGTAATTGAAGTAAGAGAAAAATCCAAATCCTTACAGAGATATAAAGATATCCTCGAAGTTACGGCGGGAAGACTTACTCCTGAATGGATGGATGTAGATCAGGAAGCTATGAAAGGAACGATTAAACAGCTCCCCACAAGAGAGATGATAGATGTTCCTGTTGATGAAATGCTTATAGTCGAGTTATATTCTAAGTAAAATAAGATTTCATTATGATAAAAAAATTAGGCAGATGAGGAGATTTCTTCTTATCTGCTTAAACGACTTAGATATAATTGTTCGTAAAGGAGGGTATTTGCAGTGTTTGATTTTGAAAGGCCCAATATTGAGGTTGCAGAAATCTCTGAAGATAAAAAGTACGGTAAATTCGTGGTAGAGCCTTTGGAAAGAGGCTACGGTATTACACTGGGAAATTCTTTAAGAAGAATTATGCTTTCTTCTTTACCGGGTTCTGCAGTAAGCCAGGTAAAAATCGAGGGTGTTTTGCACGAATTCAGTTCTATTCCGGGCGTTAAAGAAGATGTTACCGAAATTATCATGAATATCAAAAGCCTCGCTATCAGGAATAACAGCGATACAAATGAACCGAAAACGGCATATATCGAATATGACGGAGAAGGTGTTGTAAAAGCATCCGATATTCAGGTGGATCAGGATATTGAAATTTTAAATCCCGATTTGGTAATTGCTACTTTAAGCGGAAAAGATACGAAGCTCTATATGGAACTTACCATTACAAAAGGCAGAGGTTATGTAGGCGCCGATAAGAATAAGCAAGAAGATTTGCCTATCGGTGTTATTGCAATCGACTCTATTTACACACCGGTTGAAAGAGTAAATGTAACAATTGAGAACACTCGTGTAGGTCAGATTACGGATTACGACAAACTGACTCTCGATGTGTATACGAACGGAACTTTGGTTCCCGATGAAGCAGTTAGCTTGGCTGCAAAGGTACTCAGCGAACATTTGAGTCTTTTCATTGATTTATCTGAAAATGCTAAAACCGCAGAGGTTATGGTAGAAAAAGAAGATGATGAAAAAGAAAAGGTATTGGAAATGAGCATTGATGAGCTCGAGCTGTCAGTTCGTTCCTACAATTGCTTGAAGAGAGCCGGTATTAATACAGTTGAAGAACTGACCAACAAGACTTCAGAGGACATGATGAAAGTTCGTAATTTAGGACGTAAATCTTTGGAAGAAGTTTTAGCTAAATTAAAAGAACTCGGTTTACAGCTTAATCCAAGCGATGAGTAATTAACTTAATCAAGTTAATATAATATTATGTTTTAAAATATGAGTCTCTATTTAAAATACGAATTCATATTTTAAGTATAAATTCGTGAAATCGCACGTGTAATAAGTCCAAAGAGCGTATGTGTGCGGGCTCATGACATGGAATCTGCATTCGGTAAATAAGTCCAAAGAGCATGGCCGGATGTACCATAGGGAAATCTCCCGATTAAGAGAAAGGAGCCGTAAAAATGGCAAAATACAGAAAGCTTGGCAGAACATCTGCTCAGAGAAAAGCATTACTTAGAAATCAGGTAACAAATCTGTTGTATAACGGAAAGATTATTACCACACAGGCTAAAGCGAAGGAAGTCCAGAAAATTGCTGAAGGGCTTATCGCATTGGCAGTAAAAGAAAAAGATAACTTCGAAACTGTAAAAGTTACTGCAAAAGTTGCACGTAAAGACAAAGACGGTAAAAGAGTAAAACAGATTGTTGACAAAGATACTAAAAAGGTTCTTTCCGAAACACATCGTGATAAAGATGGTAAAATCTTGAGAATTGAAAATGGTGTTACAGTAACGGTTTATGACGAAGTAGAAAAAGAAATCAAGAAGGATTTGCCTTCCAGATTACATGCAAGGAGACAGATGCTGAAGGTATTATACCCGGTAACTGAAGTTCCCGCTACTTCAGCAGGCAGAAAAAAAGCGACAAAGGAAGTTGATTTGGTAGCAAAGCTTTTTGATGAATACGGACCGAAATATGCCAACCGTAAAGGTGGTTACACAAGAATCGTTAAAATTGGACAGCGTAAAGGCGATGCTGCGATGGAAGTAGTTCTTGAGTTAGTATAATTTCACAGAGCTCAAATGAATAGCATGTTATATGAGGGACTGCAAGTGTGCAGTCCCTTTATTGTATATATTTTAAGTATTTCTTTCTAAAAATGAAAACAGGTGGCTCAACATAGGGACAATGTTGTATAATAATGCTTAACAGAATAACAGTATTGAATAGTTTACAGCAGCACAGGATAAGTGCCTGGATATTACGGAATTATCTTACGTGCAGTACTTATAATGCAGGTGCTCCGGGAACCTACCCTCAGAATATACTCCCCATGCGCAGATGCTTGTGTTCCATGCGGGGAGAAGAAGATAGTGGAGTTGAAGTTTCATATTTTGGAGTGATTGAATGGGAAACGTAAATTGATTTATGAATATGAAAAGGAGAAGGATATGGCAAAAAGAATGTTGGATTGTACGTCTTCAGATTTTGCGAATTTTACGAAAACGGATTATTTAAGCTCTATTGCAGGAAGCGAGGGCAGGGTGGTGGCTTGTGAATGCATCGGAATTACAATGCCGGTTCTTGGGGATGTGACCAATGCGGAATTCGTGGCGGCTATGGGAGCCGACATCTTGCTTCTGAACATGTTTGATGTAGCGAAGCCTTTGATACATGGACTTCCCAAAGTTCAGCCGGAAGAGACGGTACGTGAGCTTAAGCGACTTACGGGACGAATGATAGGGATAAATCTTGAACCGGTAGAGGATTCCATTGCAGAGAGCAATAAGGGAACACTGTGGGAAATGTCCGAGGGACGAAGAGCGACGGTGGATAACGCGAAGATGGCCAGCGGATTGGGTGTGGATATGGTTTTACTTACAGGAAATCCGGGCAATGGAGTGAGCAATAAAGCGATTACGGACTCATTGAAAGCGATATCTGCCGAGCTAGGGAATAAGTTGATTCTGGCGGCAGGAAAGATGCATGCTTCGGGCATTACAGGAGAAGGCGGAGAGAATATTATTACAAGGGAAGACATCAAAGAATTTGTGGAAGCAGGAGCGGATATTATTCTCCTTCCTGCGCCGGGAACTGTTCCCGGAATCACCATGGAGTATATAAGGGAACTTGTTTCCTATGCTCACAGCATGGGAGTGCTGACTATTACGGCAATCGGGACCTCCCAAGAGGGTGCAGACGTGGAGACTATCAAGCAAATTGCGCTGTTGTGTAAAATGACGGGAACGGATATCCACCATATAGGAGATTCGGGATATCCGGGAATGGGTGCGCCGGAAAATATAATGGCATATTCTGTAGCGATTCGAGGAGTAAGGCATACTTATCACAGAATGGCGGTGTCGGTTAACCGTTAATTCTGTTCCGGAGCTTTTTGGAAATGCTGATAATCCTTACAGGAATTCCAATTGCCGCCCCATGTAAAGCCATGCTCTATAAAAAGCTTGTAGCATAAGTCATTTTCATCGATTTTATATGCAAATTCTTTTGAGCGGTCCGCATATATCTCGCTTCCTTGAGGAGAGATATATGTGGTGCCGTCATTTTTATATACGACGTAAGGATTGTAAAAAGGGTTAATATCGATTGCGAGCCCGAGAGCATGCTTGGAAAGGCTCGTGGTTCCGTCTACCACCCGGTAATTAAAGCAGGAGGTATTGTTATCTAGCATAGATAAGATATCGTCACCGCCGTATTCGTCAATCAGAGCTATCTGTTCTATCTGGTAGTTGTTCATATATAATTCATAAAAAATTTCCACAAGATCTTGTGCAATCGCTTTGTTGCAGATTAACTCTCCGGCGCGCTCGATTCCCTTGAAATTATAATAAAGTACGTTCACGTACCGAAGATCATCATAGGCAACTTGTATTTCATCGGCAGAAGATACGATATTTATCGCTTCAATAACGGTATCTTTGTCCTCATCGGTAACCGGATATGAAATTCCTGTAATTCTCTTTTTCATTTCATCGGAAAGAGGTTCATAATAAAAACCTTGTTTATACTCTATTCTGGCCGAATTAATGTTTGTCTTTTCTTCCACGCTTTCAGTTGCCACCTCGGGTTTTACATTGTCTTTATTATCTATATTGCCGGAAGGTTGTCCGTTAGAACCGGCTTCCTTCTCTTTTTCTTTATAAGCGATTTCCGGGTTTCTGGCAGCGTATTCCGCCAGTGTCTCCGAATGGGAGCAAACCCGCACGAAGATAGAACAAAAAATAATGAGCGATATTATTAAAATGAGAGGTCTTGATACTTTTTTTAAGTCCATGGTATTATCCTTTTATATTATTTTCTGCAAAAAAGTATATCATATTTTTACAAGATTGTCGCGTCGAATCTGCTAAATATGAATGCAATATCTTGTAATTGTCGGTATTTTCTAGTACAATTAAGAGCGTGGCTAATTGTAAACTAACTCAAGGGTTTAGGATAACAAATGGGAATTATTGAAGCGAAGAAATTAGTTTTTGAATATATCAGGCGGGATGAAGAAGGTAATGTAGAAGGATTTACCCGAGCGGTGGACGAAGTGGATCTGGATGTGAAGCAAGGAGACTTTATGGCTATTCTCGGTCATAACGGCTCCGGCAAATCCACGCTTGCAAAGCATATGAATGCGATACTCTACCCAACGGAAGGGACTATCTGGGTAGAAGGGAAGGATACGACAAACGAGGAATATCTATGGGATATCAGGCAGAATGCAGGAATGGTGTTTCAGAATCCGGACAACCAGATTATCGGACAGGTTGTGGAAGAGGATGTAGGGTTCGGACCGGAAAATATGGGAGTTCCTACGAAAGAAATATGGGAGCGCGTGGAAGAGAGCCTGAAAGCGGTAGGAATGTATAAGTATAGAAAGCATTCACCGAATAAATTGTCGGGAGGACAGAAGCAAAGGGTATCGATTGCCGGAGTAATTGCGATGCATCCTAAGTGCATTATACTGGATGAACCCACGGCTATGTTGGATCCCAACGGCCGTAAAGAGGTAATTCGGGCCGTTCGCGCCTTGAATCAGGCAGAAGGTATTACGGTTATACTCATAACCCATTACATGGAAGAAATCATCCATGCAGATAGAGCGATAGTTATGGATAAGGGACATATTGCTATGCAGGGAACTCCGAAAGAAATTTTTTCTCAAGTGGAGAAGTTAAAGGAGTTGCGTCTGGATGTGCCGCAGGTTACCTTACTCGCTTATGAACTGAAAAAAAGCGGAATAAATCTGCCGGACGGCATTTTAACATGTGAAGAACTCATGAAAGAGCTTAAACTATAAAGGGAAAGCGATAAAGTAATAGAATGGCGCGTGCGATGGACGTGTATGAGGTAGGAAACAGATGGCAATTATTTTGGACCATGTAAGCTATGTATATGAAAAAGGAACAGCAATGGAGATGGCGGCTCTTAAAGACATCAATCTCGTAATACCCGATGGGCAGTTTATAGGACTAATCGGGCACACTGGTTCGGGCAAGTCTACGCTTGTGCAGCATTTGAACGGGTTAATGAATCCTACGTCGGGGCATATATACTATAATGGGGAAGATATAGGAGAGGATGGCTTTAATAAGAAGAAATTGAGAAACGATGTCGGTCTGGTGTTCCAATATCCTGAACATCAGCTCTTCGAGATAGATGTCTTTTCCGATGTGTGCTTCGGACCAAAGAATATGGGACTTTCGGAAAAAGAAGTGCAGCTTCGAGCCTATGAGGCGCTGAAGAGAGTGGGTTTGGAGGATGATTATTTTTACCAGTCCCCCTTTGACCTGTCGGGCGGGCAAAAGAGAAGGGTAGCGATTGCGGGAGTTCTTGCCATGAAGCCTGAAGTACTCATTCTCGATGAGCCGACAGCGGGATTAGATCCTAAAGGGCGGGACGAAATACTGGATCAGATTGCGACACTTCGCAAAGAAACCGGGATTACGGTCATTCTCGTTTCTCATAGTATGGAGGATGTGGCTAAGTACGTGGATCGAATCATTGTTATGAATCAAGGAAGTATTATGTATGATGACGAGCCAAGAAAGGTATTTCGACACTATAGAGAGTTGGAAGAAGTGGGATTGGCTGCTCCGCAGGTAACCTATATTATGCAGGCATTCAGGGAAAAAGGTTATTTGGTAAATACGGACGTAATTACAATAGAGGAAGCTAAAAATGAGATTCTTAGAGTATTAAAATAGGAGAAAAGATGCTAAGAGATATTACATTGGGACAATATTATCATGCAGATTCGGCAATTCACAGGCTTGATCCCAGAGTTAAGCTGGTAACTACGTTGCTGTTTATTGTATCCCTTTTTATTATAAACAATTTTATCGGCTATATTGTTGCGGGTCTATTTCTTATTTTCCTCATAAAATTGTCGAAAGTTCCTTTTCGATTTATTGTCAGAGGAATGAAAGCAATTGTTTTTTTGCTCGTTTTGGCAGTAGTATTCAATCTTTTTCTAACGCCGGGTGAGACGGTATTTTCTTTCTGGAAGCTGACGATAACGAAGGAAGGTATACGTCTGGCAGCTTTTATGGCTATCCGGTTGATTTTTTTGATTATTGGTTCATCCCTGATGACGCTTACGACTACACCTAATCAGTTGACAGATGGTATGGAAAAGCTACTGTCCCCTCTTAACAAATTGCATGTGCCTGTACACGAGATTTCTATGATGATGGCGATTGCTCTTAGGTTTATTCCTATTTTGCTGGAAGAAACGGATAAGATTATGAAGGCGCAAATTGCAAGAGGCGCGGATTTTGAAAGCGGGAACCTGATAAAAAAGGCCAAAAGTCTAGTGCCGCTTCTTGTGCCCCTTTTTCTTTCGGCTTTTAGGCGTGCCAATGATTTGGCTATGGCAATGGAGGCAAGGTGCTATAGGGGAGGGGAGAACCGAACGAAGATGAAGCCGTTGTTATATCACAAGCAAGATGCGATTGCCTATGGTATAGCCTGGTTATATGTAGTTTTCTGCGTTTACTTTGGGAGAATTTTTACATTATGAAGAGGGTAATGTTAACGGTTGCTTATGACGGTACCGCATACAGCGGTTTTCAAGTACAGGAAAATGCAAGGACAATAGAAGGCGAATTAAATAAACATCTCTCGGAGCTTCTTCTGGAAGATATTAAAGTGATTGGCGCAAGCCGGACGGATGCAGGAGTTCATGCGCTCTGTAATGTGGCGGTATTTGATACAAACGCTAGAATGCCCGGAGAGAAGATATCTTATGCTTTGAATCAACGGCTCCCGGAGGATATTCGGGTACGGAAATCAAAGGAAGTGGAGGCAGACTTTCATCCGCGTCGCTGTAAGAGCAGGAAGACGTATGAATATAGGATATTAAATGCAGAATTTCCTCTGCCCACGAAAAGACTTTATACACACTTTACTTATGTTCCGCTCGATATAGGCAAGATGCAGGCTGCGGCGGACTATCTCATAGGCGAGCATGATTATAAAAGTTTCTGCAGCATAGCGAGTCAGGCAGAGACTACGGTGAGAACCATATATGATTTACAAGTAGAGAGGGAAAAAGAGGAGATAGTCATCCGTGTGACAGGGAATGGCTTTCTGTATAATATGGTAAGAATCATTGCGGGAACGCTTATGGAAGCAGGAAAAGGGCGGTGGGAACCGGAATATATGGCGATTATTCTGCGGGCTAAGGATAGAGCATCAGCAGGACCTACAGCACCGGCATGCGGACTCACGCTGACATCATATGAGTTTCTTTGACTTTTTATTTTGTGATTACGCTATTTATTTAGACAACGGATCTTCGCGCTATATAAGAGGAGTTGAATAAGAGCTTTAAACAAGGATAAACTTTGAATAAACTGCATAAAATCAGTAAAATTTCTTGAAATTAAGGTTGACACGCGTGGAAGCGTATAATATAATAATTCAATGTGACAATGTTTAATAATGTAATGCCAAAGCCCCGGCAGCACATTATAAATATATTAGCGTAGGAATTTGCCAAGCATATTACCTGCGAAAGGTTTGTCGGTATGAGGCTTGACGATGTGGCCGGACATCCGCATCATGGTTAGATTATCGGCAGAGATAATGACTGGAGAACAGTTTGGTTTTAATAAAATCAAACGAATAAAATTGATTTAAGGTTGGAGGTAACATAATGAAAACTTTTATGGCTAGTCCAGCTACTATCGAGAGAAAATGGTATGTAGTTGACGCTACTGATATGACACTCGGACGTTTGGCATCTGAAGTTGCTAAAGTTTTAAGAGGTAAGAACAAACCGATTTTCACACCTCATATTGATACAGGTGATTACGTAGTAGTAATTAATGCGGAGAAAATTAAAGTAACAGGTAAAAAATTAGATCAGAAAATTTATTATCATCATTCTGACTATGTAGGCGGTATGAAAGAGACTACATTGAAAGAGATGCTGGCTAAAAAACCCGAAAAAGTTGTAGAACTTGCTGTGAAAGGCATGCTTCCGAAAGGACCTTTGGGAAGAGATATGTACAGAAAACTTCATGTATACGCAGGCGCAGAGCACAATCATGCTGCTCAGAAACCTGAAGTATTAACATTTTAATTAAGAGGACTGAAAGGAGAAAATTAAAATGGCTAAAACAGCAAACTGCTACGGAACCGGCAGAAGAAAAAAATCAATTGCAAGAGTATATTTAGTACCCGGCAAAGGAAATATCATTATAAATAAAAGAGATATCGATAGTTATTTTGGATTAGAGACATTAAAAGTTATTGTACGTCAGCCTCTTGTAGCAACAGATACACTGGACAAATTCGACGTAAAAGTTAATGTACATGGTGGTGGATTTACAGGTCAGGCTGGTGCAATTAGGCACGGTATTGCAAGAGCATTACTTCAGGCTGATGCAGATTTCAGACCCGTACTTAAAAAAGCAGGCTACTTAACAAGAGATCCTCGTATGAAGGAAAGAAAGAAATACGGTCTCAAAGCCGCAAGACGTGCTCCTCAGTTTTCAAAACGTTAAGATTATCTGCGGACAAAACGCATATCAGAAAGCCCGGAATGCTTGCATTCAAGGGCTTTTTTATATGCGTAAGAGTTCAAGAAGTTCAGTAGAAAATTCCAGCTACCAGGTGAAATTTTTAGAATTTAGATGTTGACTCAAATGGTAGCATATGGTATCTTAAATTTAATTGGAAGTATTATCTCCAAAATAACGCATAAGCGATTTCGAAAGGAGAACAAGTAACTATGAAAAATTTATGTGAGGTAGTAATAAGTTAACTGAATATCGGGCAAGTTATAGAATTCATTTCTGGGGCTGCCGCATTTATACTCTTATGAATAGCTTAACGTTGTTAAACACATAATAAGATGTGTTTTTTTTGTACCTTTTTTTGGTAATTTTTCCGCAATTGTAGCTTTTAAGGGTTATTATTGCGGATTTTTTATGCCCATTTTTTGATAACTTGTTACTATGGACAGAAAAATAAGCAGGAAAGAAAGGTGTTGTATTTGAAAGAAAAAATAGAAGGTTTCATAACGGCTGTTCAAAGGGAACGTTATGAAGTACAAATTAACGGTGAAAGTTGTTATGCAAGGTTAAAGGCAGGAATTTATTATTCAGGCGAAGCAAAGGAAGATTTTCCAACAGTACTGGTGAAGGAATGGAACAGCTAAAAAAATATTTACAGCCGGGGAGGACAATTGTATTTTTGGGTTCGTCCGGAGTAGGAAAATCTACCCTTACCAACTATTTGTTGGGAAAAGAAGTTATGGAAACAGGAGAAATTAGGGAAGATGATTCCAAAGGGCATCATACGACAACGCATCGTCAGTTATTTGTTCTGGATAACGGATCGAGGATAATAGATACACCGGGGATGAGGGAACTTGGTATGTGGGTTGTTGATGCTGGTATGGAAAATTGTTTTGCTGATGTTATTAATTTAACTATGCGATGCAAGTTTAGTAATTGTACTCATACTAGCGAGCCATGTTGTGCGATTATAGAAGCCCTGAAGAATGGTACATTAACAGATGCCAGATGGAAGAATTACTTAAAGATTCAGAAAGAATCGAAATATCAAAGTGAAAAAGAAAATAGAAATAAAAAGAGGAATGGTAAATGGTAATTGAAGGGCCGGATGAAAAATATGTTGGGATATGTCAAACATTAATTTTAAAAATACCATGAAGAATACATCGCAGATCTTAGTCGAGTTGCCGAAGTAGATGGTAAAGTTGTAGGAGGAATTTATTATTCAAAAGCATATGTTCAAGCTGGGGATACTAGAATGGAGGTTTTGAACTTCGGACCGTTATGTGTAGACCCTGAGTATCAAAATATTGGCATTGGCGGTATGTTGTTAGAGACAACGATAGAAGACGCAAGAGAAAAATGTTACAAGGGTATTATAATTTTTGGTGAACCCGGATATTATCCGAAGCATGGATTTAAAACTTGCGACCAATTTGGGATTACTACAAAGGAAGGCAAAAATTTTGATGCATTTATGGGATATGAGATTGTACCGAATGCTTTTAGCGAAATTTGTGGTAAATATTATGAATCTGAGGTATTTGAACAATTATATCCCGATAAAGTTGAAGAATATGACAAAAATTTTCCATATATGGAGAAATTAAAACTGCCGGGACAATGTGGGTAAAATTTTTCAAAGGGGAAGAGGAGAGAATTAATTGCAGATCTTCCAAGATCAAGAAAGGCTAATTAATTGCTTTGACTTCATGGATATTTTTGGTATAATACCATGCAGAACATTTCCTTTGATTAAATTAATAAATAATTCGAGGAAAGTATAAAAATAAAATATTAGAAAATTTTGACGGGAGGTTCTGTTTTTATGAGAAAATTAATTATTTTTGCATAGCATTAGCTATTGCAATTTTAAAAAATAAAATTTGTTATAGCTATTGCTAACCTAAGGAATTAATTATTTAGGAGGCAAATATGGGCTATAGAAGAGCAGAAGAGATTCTGCCGATGGAAATAATAGAGTTAATACAAAAATATGTGGATGGGGAAAACATTTATATTCCCAGGAAAGAAAATCAAAGAAAAGAATGGGGAAACGCAACACTTATACGTCAGGAAATGGAAGATAGAAATAAACGAATATTTATGGATTTCCAAAACGGATATAAAGTTCAAGAGTTGGCGATTAAATATTTCTTATCCTCAAAAAGCATACAACGTATTCTACGTAAAATGAAACAAACATTATAATGTTTGAAGCCGGTTCAAAAGTTAAGCTTTTGAATCGGCTCATTCTTTTTTAGAAAAATGTTTAAGGTGGAAAATAAATAAAGCATTCTCTAAAATAAAACAAGCAATTAAAGGAGGAATGTTTTTATGACTACACCAATTTGTTTTGCATAGCAAAGGCTATTGCAAATAAAAAATAAATGATAATGTAATAGCCCTTTGCAAATCCGATCCAATCTTATAGGAGATGCAAGATGAGCTATTTAAGAAAAATAGAATATACAATAGTACCGGAAGAATCTTTTAAAATCTTAAGAAATTGTTCGGGATGCGGCTGTAAAGCAGTGTTTCATAACACAAATTGCTTTCGAGTTAATGCCAATGGAAATAAAATAGATGTATGGTTAATCTATCAATGCATAAAATGTAAGCATACAAATAATCTGACAGTCTATGAGAGACGCAGGCCGGGATCCATATCGCGGCAGGAATATGAGGAATATTTGAGCAATTCTCCTGAATTAGCGTTTGAGTATGGAACAGACAGTCATTTTTTTACTCGAAATAAAGCGGAAGTTGAATGGTCAAGTATAAAATATATAATTAAAAGGCAAAACGGTATGCTTGCCGAAGATAATCAACTTTTTCATAAAGGTGATTTAATAATAATCAACAACAGCTATGCACTCAAGATACGAACGGATAAAGTGGTATCCGAGATTTTAAATCTTACGAGGTCCAGAATTAGAGGATTAAAAGAATCGGACGTAATTATTGTAAGAGAAGAAAGTCAAGAGCATAAAATTATTATTGAAATAAAAGGAGAGATATATTAAACAAAAATAGAAGGGCACCGAACTGTATTTCATTTATTGAAGCAAATCAGCTTGAAGGTGATTAATAAATTCTTTCATTGCAGATGTTGGTATCTTATTTTTGTGATAAAAAATTTGACTATACATAGTTAAGTGGAAATTGGTTATGTTGACCACCTCTATAGTCTTATTGGATAGTTCGTTCTGAAGCGTGAATTCGGGTAAAACGGACAGGCATAATCCGGATGCTACGAATCGTTTTATGATTTCAGTATTCCCGATTTCCAGAAAAACATTGTAAGGTATTCCTTGTGCCTGCAATAAATCTTCAAAATAAATTCGATAGCTGCAGTTTTGCTCGGTAAATATAAAAGTACAATTTTTTAGGGAAGATAAATTATGTTGGCGTCCTTCTAATAGTATACTATGTGTAGGCGCAGCTATTATTTTAATCGCACTGGGTGATTCCAGAGCTTTTACCCAGCTTTTGTTTGCTATTGGCCTATCAAAAGTCCAAAGTAAATCAATTTTATTGCTGTTTAATAATGCAGAAAGTTCTTCATATGTTCCAATACTTATAACGGTATTTACATTGGGATATTTCTTATAAAATGTATGAATAAGCTCGGGAAGATAAGTAATACATAGCGATTCCAGTATGCCGATAACCAATTGCCCGGATGGCGTTGGATCATCTGATAAGGAGATTTTGGCATTTTCAACTAATGATTTAATTGAGATTGCATATTTCATAAATTCCTTACCTTGTTCGGTAAGAGAAATTCCCTTTCCGATGCGGTCGAATAATAAGCAATTCAGTTCACTTTCAAGCTGTTTGATCTGCATTGTAATATTTGATTGTGAGTAGCCGAGTTCAATCGCAGCTTTAGAAAAGCTGCTCAGTTCGGCTACTTTTATAAATGAAATAATATTACGTATTTCCATAGTACCACCCATTAAAAAAATTGATTCATATTATTATAATTATTAATTTTACTTATCATAAGATTGATGATACTATTTCCTCATACCGCGGTCAAGCAAATTATTTTCAGGAGGATTTTTATGATAAAAAAAATTGGTGTTGGGCTTTTGGGCCTCGGAACGGTAGGAGAAGAAGTATTTAAGCTGATTAAAGGAAATCATTTATTCAGTAATGAAAAACTTGAAATTGAGTTCGAAATATATGCGATTTATGTAAAAGATATCAATAAAAAAAGAAATGTCGATGTGTCCGGTATACATATTACGTCGAACTATGAAGAAGTGGTTAACAATCCTGATATTCATGTTTGCATTGAATGTATGGGCGGAGCAGGCGCCGACAAAACAGTTGAGATTATAGATGCTGCAATAAGAAAAGGGAAACATATTATTATGTCAAGTAAAAAATGCCTCGCTTATAATATGAATCATATAATCGACATGGCGAATTATTACAACGTGCAGCTGCGTTTTGAAGCTACTGTCGGCGGGGCAATTCCAATTTGCCGGACCTTGATGAGCATGTCGAGTGAAAATAAAATAAACAGAATGTATGGGGTAATCAACGCAACAACCAATTATGTATTATCTTTAATGGAAAAATACAACATTGATTTTGATGAAGCTTTAAATATAGCTAAGGAAAAAGGTATTACGGAAAATGATTCCTCTGAGGACATTGACGGATGGGATGCTGCATATAAAATGAAAATATTGGCCGGGATAGGAATGAAGGCAGATATTAACCTTGATGAAATATCTCCGGTCTCGGTAAGCTCCCTTGTAAACTTGAAAAACGACAATATAAGAATTAAGCAGATATTCTATGTGGAAAAAAGCAGCGATAACAAAATCATGTTTTATGTAGGACCGGCTGAGCTGGAAAAAAATAATGTGATGTATAACGTAAGGGAGAACTATAATATTGTTTTTGTAGATAGCAGCTACAGTGGGATAAGGGCATATTATGGGAAGGGTGCGGGCGGAAAAGAAACTGCATCGGCAATGTATGAAGATTTATTGGACATTTACAAGCAATGCTATTGGTTCGAGTTGACTGATGTGACCACATGTGAGAAAATAGATATCAATGAAATCAGTAATCGTTTTGAAGATGGTGAGTGAGGAATTACTTATTTGCTTACTGAAATGAAGATGGCATTCGGAAGGGTATGTAATGGAACAGCTGCTTAGTTTTAAAAAGGAAAGAATACTGATTGGACAAGGAAAAGTCGCGAAGGTGTATCTGTGGAACGGTTTTGCCTACAAGTGCTTCCGGGGGGATTATCCGGATGATTGGATCGAATACGAGATGCGTATCCAGGATACTATCAATCAATTGGATTTGCCAACGGTCAAATATTATCCGTCGGAAATACCTCATAGCATTAAAATGGACTATATAGAAGGCATATCACTTGCAGATAAGGTTTGTCAGGAAAAATATGAAAGAGGGTTTGAAGATTTCTTTTCGCTCTTTTTGAAAATTCATGAAAATGCGGTTATTGACTTACCCAGGCTTAATCCGTATTTATTACAAGAGATAAGTAAGCTGGATATCGATAATTCGCAAAAAACGCTTGCGACCAAGTACATATCGGATATCTCCGACGGCGATGTCCTTTGTCACCTTGATTATCATTTTTTAAATCTAATGTACTCGGACAACGGCTATTATATCATTGACTGGATAAATGCGAAAATCGGAAATCCTATTTATGATTTTGCGAGAACCTATGTTATCATATACGAATATGCAAACCGGTTATCTAAGAAGTACTTGAATATAGTAAAAGAGTGCTGTGGATTTGATTTATTAGATTTGAAAAAAGCGATTTATGTAATGGCAGTTTACCGCCTATCCGAAGATAACAGCGGAAAAATCAAACCGGATACGTTAATGAATAATTTACAACTTTGATAGAACAGAGGAGTAAATTAGGATAAAGAATAATTATTCGATATAAGAATTGTTAGGGAAGGTTAAAAAGCAAAATGAAGATAGAGCGGTTGCTTGCTATAACAAATTATTTGTTGAGCCATAAAAGAGTAACGGCTCAGATGTTGGCCGGGCGCTTTGGGGTATCAACCAGAACGGTAATGCGGGATATTAATACGCTTTCGCTGGCAGGAATTCCGGTAGTTACTTTTTATGGGGTGGATGGGGGATATGAAATACTCGATTCATTCAAAATGGAGCGACAATTAGTGGATGCAAGTGATCATTCCTATATTATTACGGCATTACAAGGTTTGCAATCGGCGTTTGAACATAACGAACTGGAAGATACGTTAGAAAAGATGCAGGCAATAGCGCCTGATTGTGAAACGCAAATGGTGTTGGACTTCAGTACACTCAAGGAAAACAGAAGCACGAATGAAAAATTGCTTCTGCTGCAGCAGGCTATTAACAGGTGCCAAAAGGTAGCATTTTCATATACAAATGCGAATAATGAGGAGAAGCAGCATGTAGTTGAACCGGTCGCAACAATGTATAAGTGGTATAGCTGGTACCTGCTGTGTTATTGTCCCAGGCATGAGGACTATAGAATTTTTAAGCTTGTCAGAATGGGAGTTTTATCTATTACGAACCAAAAGAACAGTAAAACACATAATGTGAGTGAAGCAAAAAGAAAGTGGGAACAGTCCGAACAAAAACAGGATAAAATCAGAGTACGGTTATTATGTAAGAGCATTGCCAGAGCGAGATGCGAGGAATACCTGAACGGAACGGCAATAAAAGAATTCGATAATAAAGATTTTATGTATGATTTTCATGTACCCGCGGGGGAACATTTTTGGTATGGGACGGTATTGGCACTCGGCAGTACAGTAAGAGTCATTGAACCGACCGACTTGATAGAAAAGATTCGGTTGAATTGTAATGAAATATTGAAGTTATATGAAGAAGTATGACATACAGGTGTCATACTTCTTTTGCTATAGTAATAAATGAAAATGATTATAAATCAAAAGGAGGAGAAGTATGAGTGATATTAACAGATTGGATGTAAATGAGGAGTATGCATATTCGGGAATCGTAGAAGCGGGCAATTTTGTATTTCTCAGCTTTTGCGTGGGAAACGTAGGAGGTTCGATAGAAGAACAGGTCAATGGTGCACTCGATGATATGGAAAGACGTTTGGCAAAAGTAAATCTAACGTTACACAATGTAGTAAAGATGGATGTTCTTCTAAGGGATGCTTGGAACATTCCGGCCATGGAGAAAGTGTTTAAGGAGCGATTCATGGGGAAATACCCCGCAAGAAAAACAATTCAGACAGATTTTGCCCATGTAGGAGGCTCGGACGGCCTTCATGTACAAATTGATGCAATTGCATATTCTTCATAGAATATAATATAAATGAATATAGTATAAATACGAAATGATTTGGAATGGAATGGCTTGATTTAAATGTAAGATATGGGATTTAAATTTATATTGACAAAAAGCATATGATGAGATAGCATTAAATTATTATTACGAACAAAGAGGTATGTGTATGTTAATTGTATCAGTATCGGAGAACACAACTAACTAAATAGTTGAGAAGGAAAGATGACAGCGTATATGCTATGAGTCTATCCTTTTACCGGCAATAAAGCCGATGTATCTGCCTTACTGAATGCTTAATCCTTGCGTTACATGAGTTCATACATTCCAAATAGATGTTTGTATTATTTAGACTCTTTGAAAGCATAACGGTATCGTTATGCTTTTTTTGTACCCTTTTTTAGGAGAGTTTATCTGTATACAAGTTGTATTTATGAGCGCTGAGGCAGCATGTCTTAAGGACAGATACGGTAGCGTTTATTTTGTTGCATTTGGTGCTTTTAGAAAAATGGACTCAAACACAATAATAGTGCGAGTTCCTGGATTAAAATAAAGGAAGGGCAGAGAGATGTCAGATACAGAAAAAATATTGGAATTTCATTTGGTAAAAGAAAAATTAATGGAATTGGCTTATACGGACAAAGCAAAAGAAGAAATCAGAAACATGAAGCCGTATATGTCGGAAAGCGAATTAGATGCGAGAATGCGCGAGACGACAGAAGCAAAACAGCTTTTGGAGAAAGCGGGGAATCCCCCGTTAACATCTTTAAAGGGTATAGATGAAATAATAAAAATCGCAGAAAAGGGCGGCTGCTTAACGGAAGAACAGCTCGAAACGGTTGGAACCGCCTTGACCGGAGTCAAGAGATTAAAAGATTACTTAAACGGTTGTAAACGATATGACGTGGGCATTTCATATTATGAAGAAAATCTGGATTCACTGGAGGATGTCAGAGAGGCGATACGGATGAATATACGGGATGGAAAAGTGGACGATTATGCATCAAAGTTACTCAAATCATTAAGGAGTAGCATTAGCCTGACCGAAAGCAAGATGCGTGATAAAGCGGACAATATAATGCGCATAAATAAAGAATATATGTCGGACAGTTTCAGCACTATTCGAAACGGACATATATGTATCCCCGTAAAAAAAGAATGTAAAATGAAGGTAGCGGGTACGGTAATAGATAAGTCTTCCACCGGGAACACATTGTTTGTGGAACCGACGGCAGTTAGCCGATATTATGAAGAATTGCAGAGCATGAAAATAGATGAAGAAAACGAGATAAAAAGAATTCTCTATTTTTTGACGGCAATGCTTGCCGATGCATCGGAAATAATGGAACGAAACAATAAGACGATAGAGAAACTTGACTTTATGTTTGCAAAGGGGAAGCTAAGTCTCGATAACGGAGGCATACAGCCGAAGCTAAATACCGAAAGACGGATTCGTCTGGTAAAAGGAAGACATCCGCTGATGGATAGAAATATCAGCGTGCCGTTGGATTTCGAGATAGGAAACGGTATGAACGGTATTGTGATTACCGGACCGAATACGGGAGGGAAAACAGTCGCGATTAAGACGGTAGCGCTGAACTGTATGATGGCACAGTGTGGCTTGCATGTGACTTGTGAGGAGGCGGATATCTGCATGAATGACGCTTATCTGTGTGACATCGGTGACGGACAGAATATTTCTGAGAATTTATCTACCTTTTCCGCTCACATTACCAATGTTTTGGATATATTAAAAAGGGCGGATAAAGACAGCCTCGTAATTATCGACGAACTGGGCTCCGGTACCGATCCTACGGAAGGAATGGGAATTGCCATCGCAGTTCTCGAGGAATTAAAAAAGAGCGGTGCACTTTATTTGGTCACTACACATTATCCGGAAGTAAAAAGCTATGCGGATAAAGAGACGGGAGTAGTAAATGCCAGAATGACCTTCGATAAAGAAAGTCTGAAGCCTCTATACCAGATGGTAATCGGAGAGGCGGGAGAAAGCTGTGCTTTTTATATCGCGAGCAAACTCGGCATGCCTTCTTCCATGTTGAAACGTGCGGCCGAAGAAGCCTACGGCAATAATTTGCCGCAGGGGCTTAAGTTCGATGGCAAAACTGAAACTATAAAAAAGGAAACGGTTGCGCATATTCAGAAAAAGAAAGCTCCGGCAAAGCAGCAAAAAAGTGCCGCGAAATTCAAGCTGGGTGACAGTGTTCTGATTTATCCTGAAAAAAAGATCGGAATAGTCTGTCAAACGACAGATGAAAAGGGAGTTCTGAGGGTACAGCTTCCGGATAAGAAAATTTACATCAACCATAAGAGAGTGAAGCTGCATGTGGCGGCAGAAGAGCTGTATCCGGAAGATTATGATTTTTCCATTATCTTTGACACTGTGGAGAACCGGAAATTGAGACATCAAATGAACAGAAAATATATGGGCGATAAAAGTATAACGATAGATGAGTGAAAATAAAACAGAAGAAATTATTGAGAAATCGTTCATTGCGAATTACAGCAAATATTACAGGCCGGCATACAGCTATGTGCATAATGAAGCAGATGCCGTGGATATTGTGCAGGAAAAAGAAAGTGAACAGCGAATTGTGTGATGGCATGTGAAACGGGCTTATTGTTGCTTGCGGTAATAAAGGGGATTCGGAGGATTTTTCTGAGAGAAAAAAATAATTTTTTGCTGTACAAGTAAAGCTAATGCTATGCTTTAATATTTTACGGACATGAATTCCCTAATATTGACAAAATACTTCTCTTTGATATAATGTAAGTAAGCGATTACTACGGTGGGTGATTAAACGATGGAATATAAATTGCACAGGAAAGATAGTCTGATTATAACTACGATTGATATTATTGATGAGATGGGAATCCAGGGATTATCCACCAGAGAAATAGCTAGGAGAGAAGGAGTTTCCGAGGCTACCTTGTTCCGTCATTACAGCAACAAGAAGGAGCTGCTGAAAGCCGTATTGGATTATTTTTGCAAGTTTGACTATGATATTTTTCAATCTGCCAGGTTAATGCAACTAAAACCGTGTGATTCAATACGGTTTTTTGTTAATTTATCTGTGGAGTATTATGAAAACTACCCTGCAATTACCTCTATTATGCAGGTGTTTGAAGCTGTTAGGTATGAATCTGATTTGGAGGAGAAGATAAAAGAAATATTAAATAACCGTACCGGTTATATCAAACAGCTGATAGAGGAGGCGAAAGAGGAAGGGGAATTAAGCAAAGATACTGATAGCGAGGATTTAGCGGATTTGATATCCGGTTTGTGCAGAGAAATATGTTTGAAATGGAGAATAAATGACAGGAATTTTTCTTTAAAGGAAAGAACAATGGCGACGCTGGATATAGTGTTGAAAAGTATTTTTTCGGAAACTGGTAGATCGGAAGTGTAGGGACATTGTAGGGAACCGTAAGAAATTGGAGGTCATGGGATGAAAAAGGTACTGATTGTAGATGATGCAGCTTTTATGCGGCTGACAATTAAGGAGTTGCTCGGGAAAATTGGTTCCATAGAATTTGTGGAGGCGCAGAATGGAATTGAAGCGGTGAGCAAATACATGGAGATCAAACCGGATGTAGTAACGATGGATATTACTATGCCTGATATGACGGGATTAGAAGCGCTTAAGCTGATTCGGAAAGCAGATCCGAAGGCGAAAGTGGTCATGGTATCAGCCATGGGGCAGGAGCCTATGGTAAAGGAAGCGGTGCTAAACGGGGCAAGAACATTTATAGTGAAGCCCTTCAAGGAAGAGCATGTGATTGGTACAATAAAAAAATTGCTCGAAATCTAATAAGCAGATGAGAGAGGTATAGGAATGGCGGATCAATTTACCAATGAACCAATGCTGGATATGTATATTTTTGAGACTTTGCAGTTAATCGAACAGTTGGAGCAGTCTATTTTAAACAGTGAGAAGGAAAGTTGTTATACGAGAGTGTAAATTATTTTGTGTAAACCTCTTGAATCGATGTTGAACATCATGATAGGGTTTTGAAAATGTTAAAGTTCTAATGTGACTTGATTTTGGCACAATCTAAGCAGGCTGTCAACGGCAGCC
>JAAYNW010000065.1 GCA_012520655.1 Clostridiales bacterium
ATATATTAAAATATAGCAAATTTCAACCCCGATATAAACTTTATAGCTTTTTATAATTTATAAAAAACGAAGAGATTGCCGTTTGCATCTCTTCGTCTCTGTTTCTTCATCTTTTACTTCAAAGCCTCTTTAAGCTTACGCCTCCGGCTTCTCCACCGCTGAAATCGCTGATTTCTGCATCGGTATACGACAGTTCTTGTTATTGCCGAATTCTACGATGACGGTATCATCAGTAATGTCAATCACTATACCATAAAAACCACCGCTGGTCAGTACGCTATCACCTATTTCAAGAGAAGACAACATTGCGGACATTTTTTTCTGCTCTTTCTTCTGCGGACGAATCATGAAAAAATAAATACAAGCCAATAATAACACGACATAAATAATCATCGTCATACCGACTCCCGTACCGCTTGCTGCCTCTGTTAACATAATACCCATTCGTAATTCCTCCTAATATCAATTCTTTCATCATTCTTACAAAACATCATACACAAATTCAAAATATAAAACAAGTAGTTTTATATTTTTTTTACTACTGCCCGGAGTCCATTCCCTCCAGCTTCTTTTTCTTATATGCTGCAAAGCTGCCTTCATCAAGAGCCGTTTGTATTTCTTCCATCATCGTATTATAGAAATATAGATTATGAAGCACACACAACCGCATTCCCAGCATCTCCTTTGCTTTCAGAAGGTGCCTGATATATGCGCGTGAATACCTGCGGCATGCGGGGCAACCGCACCCCTCTTCTATCGGACGATCATCCAGTTCATACTTCGCATTGAACAAATTAACTTTTCCCCGGTTCGTATATAAGTGTCCGTGCCGTCCGTTCCTGCTCGGATATACGCAGTCAAAAAAATCCACACCCCGTTCTACGCCCTCCAGAATATTTGCAGGCGTACCTACTCCCATTAAATAAGTAGGTTTATCTGCCGGAAGATATGGAACCGTTTCCTCCAATATATAATACATTTCTTCATGGCTCTCGCCCACGGCAAGTCCTCCGACAGCATAACCGTCTAATTCCATTTCGGAAATAATCTTGGCATGCTCTATACGGATATCCGGAAAGATAGCCCCTTGATTAATTCCAAACAACATTTGCTTCTTGTTGATAGTATCCTCCAACAAGTTCAGGCGGTTCATCTCCTTCTTGCAACGCTCCAGCCATCTCGTCGTTCTTTCCACCGATGCCCGTACGTACTCTCGTTCCGCCTTGCTGGACGGACATTCATCGAATGCCATCGCTATGGTGGATGCGAGATTAGACTGAATCCTCATACTTTCCTCAGGTCCCATAAAAATCTTCCGCCCATCTATATGGGATTGGAAATAGACGCCCTCTTCCTTGATCTTCCTCAAGGAAGCTAGCGAAAACACTTGAAATCCGCCGGAATCGGTCAGTATCGGCTTATCCCAAGACATAAATTTATGCAGTCCGCCCAGTTTTTTCACGGTTTCGTCTCCGGGCCTTACATGCAAATGATAAGTATTGGATAGCTCTACCTGTGTTTTTATTCTTTCCAAATCTTCCGTAGCAACCGCTCCTTTAATTGCCGCTGCAGTTCCTACATTCATAAATACAGGCGTCTGAATGACGCCGTGCACAGTGTGCAGCTCACCTCTTTTGGCTCTGCCTTCCTGCTTTATCAATCTATACATAACATTTTTCCGCTTTCTTCTTATTTACGAATAGCTTTCCACAAACTCTTCAAGCGTAATCCCTTTTTCCATAATAATGGTCGCCGCTTCTTTTCCTACATACCGAAAATGCCAAGGCTCATATTCTATACCTGTAATAGATTCTTTCCCCAAAGGATAACGCAGAATAAATCCATATTCACAGCTATGCTTTGCCAACCATTCTCCCGCCTGTGTATCTCCGAATCCCGCGTCCAATGACGCATAGTTGTCGCTCGTAATATCTATAGCCAGACCAATTTGATGCTCGCTGGCTCCCGGCACCGTTACCGTCTGAGACGCGGTCTTATAAGCTTCCAAGTAAGACATCCCTTTTTGCATATATACTTTTATCTTACGGTTAAACAGGTATTCCTGCCTACTCATATCGCGGTATGGAGAACGAATTACAAGATTAACCCCTTCATCCTTAGCTCCCTGAAGCATGGCGAGAAGATCATCCTTGATTCTTCTGTCACATTGCATACAACCCTTTATCGTTACGAGTTCAAATGTATAATCTTCCGGAATCAAATGCTGTTTATTAATGAGCACAAGCCTCCAGTCTTCTGCATAAAAGGCATTCTTTGAGGAATCCTGTTGATTGGGTATATCGCCCGTCTCCACCTGATAGTCCTCATTTTCTTCCAAAATCTCGTCCAAAGTGTACTGGTCTTCATCCTCCAGTCCATGATGTTCTGCATCTTCATAGTAATCCATCACGTCTTCATCGTCTAATATCTCAATCTCATCCTCCATAACCGGTTCCTTTGCAAGCACTGCTCCACTTTCTTCCGTAACAATGACTTCCGCCATCCCAGACGCTTCCGTCTCTTGTTTTATATCCGGTACATCTAAGGACATAAAGCCGCCTCTGTCTACCATAACAGGGAAAGCAAAACTGCTGTTGAGCATGAAAAAAATAGCGACGAACCCTATGCTCGCGTACCGTTTCCCATTATCTGCCAAGTGCCGCAAGGCATAATATCCCATCAACACTATTGTCATGCAAAATAGCATCGGCTTTTTCAGATATTTATTCTTTTTTACTACTTTCAGAAAAATATGGCGTACTTTTCCTCTAAACTCATTCTCCATAAGATGTTCACGACTCCACCAGCTAGTTTGGGGATTACATAATATTGTATAAATTTACATTTTAACACAAATTTCTACAATATATGATAACATATTTATTGGATTTGTACACTATTTTTTCAAAATAAATACGCCAATTTATCGATTTCGGTAAGCTTTTACACTCTTAATTTCCCTTTGGGAAAATATGAGAATCAAATTTACATAAAATATGGTAAGTCAACATAAAAAAGAAAAGCCTGCTCTTATTCCGCCTCATTTCTCAGTTTATGGAATATGATGCAATTGGGCTGTTCTACTTTTACTTCCGGCCCGTTCATAATAAGAAGTCCCTTTGTCAAATCTACCTTAAAAAAAGTCATACTGTTGGATTCGTGATTCAAGGAAACCAAATGCTTATTATCCGGAAAAAGCGCCGCATCCTTCGGATAATCCCCGCTTACCGGCAGGCAGAAAATTTTCTCAAGCAGTCCGGTATTACTGTCAATCTTATAAGTAACCACGCTGTTATCTCCCGCATTTGAACTAATCATATATTTAAAGTCCGCGGAAAAGTTCAATGTGCTGGCTGCCGCATTGCTCGCATGATAATCATTCAGAGTAGAAATCGTCTGAATTCTCTCAAAGTATGGATTCCCTTTCTTATCTTGATAATTATATACATCTATACAGTTCTTCAATTCGTGAACTATATATAGAAATCTTCCGTCCTTTGAGAATTTAAGATGTCTGGGTGCCGACTCTTGTTCGCTTCTTATGACATCCACCAGCTTCAGCGTTCCTTTTTCCTTCTCTAAGGAATATACCTTAACATGATCCATTCCTAAATCTGCCGCGCACAAGTATTTATTATCTCGCGTCATTTTCACGCAATTGACATGGGGGCGGAAGTTCCTCTCCGCAATGCTGCCAAGTCCTTTGTGAAACACCTCATCCGTAATGCTTCCGATGCCGCCGTTCTCTTTTAGCCTAAGCACCGTAATCTTGCCGTCGTGATAGCCTGCGACAAAGAGATATTCATCTTCATAATCTGTGGACAGATAGCATCCTCTCATTCCGTTGATGGATGCGAAGTTGATCAGTTTTAATTCCCCGTTATCCAATATCTCATATGCTTCTACACCGAAATCAGTAATAGAATAAAGGTACTTCTGGTTATGGGATATGGTAATATAGGAAGAGTTGGTAATCTCGACCTGATCCTTTTCCGTCATCCTTCCTTGCTTCATGTCCACATCGTAAATTTTTATTCCATGCTTGTCTCCCATACTCGTCGTATAAGTAGAGACATATGCTACATACTTTTCGTTCTCCATCGGATTTATCTCCTTCAAAATCTCTTATGATATAATCTTTAACGACATTATATCATAAGAGATTTTTTTTGTTAACCGACATTCTGAATGAATTTTATTTTCCAAATATAAATTCTTAATTTTTCCTATTGACAACGTTTTAACTCCTAGTATAATTGATATCAGCGTTTGTTTAGTACCAGTAAACTTTGTGTTTACCTTTCCTTCACAAAAAGGTATTGCACTTCATGAAAAGTCGGTAAATTATGGAAATAGGAAACAAGTTAAAAGAATTAAGAATACAAATAGGATTGACACAGGAGGAACTTGCAGCCCGCTGCGAGCTGTCAAAGGGATTTATTTCCCAGCTTGAGCGCGACTTAACCTCTCCTTCTATTGCTACACTGAGGGATATCTTGCAATGTCTGGGCACTGACCTTCAGGAATTTTTCTCGGAAAATCCTCAAGAGGAACAGATTGTTTTTCACGATACGGACTATTTCGAAAAAATTGATGAAGAACTGGGAAACAAAATCGAATGGATTATCCCTAATGCGCAGAAGAATATTATGGAGCCCATCCGCCTTACATTAGCTCCGGGCGGCTCAACCTATCCGGACAATCCGCATGAGGGGGAGGAATTCGGCTATGTTCTGGCCGGAAGTATCGCTATTACATTAGGGAAGAAAACGATTCGTGCTAAAAAGGGAGAGACTTTCTATTTCACTCCCAACACAACTCATTATATCACGGCCAACAAGAAAACCGGAGCAGTCATCCTATGGATCAGTTCTCCGCCAAGTTTCTAATAATCCGGAGCTCGCTTCGGATTGCATTTAAGATTATTTACATACCGGAGGATTGCTTCTATGAATAAAGAATTAATTAATCTGATTGATATATCGAAGGCTTTTGATGGTGAAATGGTATTGGATGAACTGAATCTGAACATTCACGAGAATGAATTTCTTACTTTGCTCGGTCCCAGCGGATGTGGGAAAACGACTACTCTCCGCATACTGGGCGGCTTTGTTACCCCGGATAAAGGACGGGTTGTTTTTGATGGACAGGATATTACCGGTATGCCTCCCAATAAACGCCAATTGAACACCGTATTTCAGAAATACGCTCTTTTTACACATATGAATATTGCGGAAAATATTGCTTTCGGTCTTAAAATTAAGAATAAGAGCAAAAACTATATAGATGATAAAATAAAATATGCTTTGAAGCTTGTCAATCTGGAAGGCTACGAAAAGCGTATGCCGGATTCCTTAAGCGGCGGGCAGCAACAGCGTATCGCTATTGCCCGCGCCATCGTAAATGAACCTAAGGTACTTCTTTTGGATGAGCCACTTGGCGCCCTTGACTTAAAGCTCCGTCAGGATATGCAATATGAGTTGATCCGCCTAAAAAATGAGTTGGGAATTACTTTTATATACGTTACTCACGATCAGGAAGAAGCTCTTTCTATGTCAGACACAATCGTCGTTATGAATCAGGGATATATCCAGCAGATCGGAACTCCAGAGACCATCTACAATGAACCGGAAAATGCCTTTGTTGCAGACTTTATCGGCGACAGCAACATTATTGATGCTATTATGCTCGAGGACAAGCTGGTATCCATTCTCGGCGCCAAATTTGCCTGCGTGGATACAGGATTTGGCCATAATAAGCCCGTGGATGTGGTTATCCGCCCGGAGGATGTGGAGCTCACAAAGCCTGAAGACGGAACGATTAGCGGAACCGTCACACACTTAATCTTCAAAGGGGTTCATTACGAGATGGAAGTGACAGCAAACGGCTTTGAATGGCTTGTTCATTCCACAGGCATGTTTCCTGTGGGAACACAGGTTGGCATCAAGATAGACCCTTTTAATATCCAGATCATGAACAAACCGGCATCTGAAGACGAGGAGGCGGTAGGCGTTGAAGAATAGTAAATCATCCCAAAGACTTTTATCCTCTCCGTATATCGCATGGGCGGTTATCTTTATCATCGTTCCTTTATGCATGGTATTTTATTATGGACTGACCGATAAAACCGGTGCTTTCACCTTTGAAAATATTGCTGCGATTATGTCTGCGGAACATGCGAAGGCTCTTTGGCTCTCACTTGGTCTGTCACTCATCAGCACTGTTATATGTTTTTTTATTGCCTATCCTCTGGCAATGATTCTGGCAAATATGAACGTGAATCAGCACAGCTTTATCGTTCTTATTTTTATTCTTCCCATGTGGATGAATTTTTTGCTGCGTACACTTGCATGGCAGACTCTTTTGGAGAAAACGGGAGTTATCAACAACGTGCTCTCTTTTTTGCATCTGCCGTCCTTAAATATTATCAATACACCTTATGCTATCGTTCTGGGGATGGTTTATAACTTTTTGCCCTTCATGGTATTGCCTCTTTATAACTCTCTTGTAAAAATTGACCCAAACGTTATCAATGCTGCAAAGGATTTGGGCGCAAACAATGTACAGACCTTTTTTAAGATTACATTTCCGCTGTCGATACCCGGAATAATCAGCGGCATTACCATGGTTTTTATTCCGGCTCTTACGACCTTCGTAATCAGCAACCTTTTGGGAGGAAGCAAGATACTTCTTATCGGCAACGTGATCGAAGAATCATTCACGCAAGCGGGCAACTGGCATCTGGGAAGCGGTCTTTCTATTGTATTGATGATTTTCATCATTGTTAACATGGTAGCTTCCGCTATTTTCGACAAGGATGGGGAGGGTTCGGCATTATGATAAGAACAACCGCCAAAAAAATATATATTGCTTTGATTTTTGTTTTTCTCTATGCCCCCATTGCAACGCTTATGGTACTTTCCTTCAATGCCAGCCGTACGAGGGCAAAATGGGGAGGTTTTACGACCAAATGGTATTTTTCTCTTTTCGAAAACAGAGAAATCATGCAGGCACTATGGAATACGCTTTTAATTGCATTTATTTCTTCATTTATAGCAGTTATTATCGGAACCGTTGCCTGTATCGCTATCAATAATATGCCCAAGCGAAGCCGTGCTGTGCTTATGGGCGTTACCAATATTCCCATGCTGAATGCGGATATCGTAACCGGTATTTCCCTTATGCTTCTCTTTATCAGCTTAGGATTTAAATTCGGCCTCGGTACGATTCTTCTCGCTCACATTACCTTTAACATTCCTTATGTTATCCTGTGTGTTATGCCGAGAATGAAACAGATAAGTCCCAGTACTTTTGAGGCTGCGCTCGATCTGGGGGCCTCTCCTGTCAGGGCATTTTTCAAGGTGGTCTTTCCTGATATAATGCCGGGCGTATTATCCGGCTTTTTAATGGCGTTTACCATGTCGTTGGATGACTTTATCATTACGCATTTTACCAAAGGAGCCGGCGTCGATACATTATCCACTAAGATTTATACAGAAGTCAAAAAGGGAATTAAGCCTGAAATGTACGCATTATCTACAATCATTTTCATCACTGTGCTGCTGCTTTTATTCCTTGTCAATAAAGCACCTAAAGAAAAATCATAAAATAAAACTCAAGGAGGATATTACCGCAATGAAAAAATATTTATCTGTATTTTGTATGTCTACGGCAGTTCTCTTGTCCCTTGCAGGCTGCGGCACAGGCACTTCCGGCGAAAACGGTGAGGTCGTCGTATACAACTGGGGTGAATACCTGGATCCCGAGGTATTGGATATATTTGAAGAAGAAACCGGAATTAAAGTTATCTATGATGAATTCGAAACAAATGAAATCATGTATCCTAAAGTCGAATCGGGCGCTTCCGAATACGATGTTATATGCCCTTCCGACTATATGATTCAGAAGATGATTGAGAACGATTTGCTCGCCGAGCTGAACTTCGACAATATGCCCAATGCAAAAGCTAATATCGGAAAGCAATACTGGGAGCAGTCCCAACAGTTCGATCCCGAAAACAAATATTCCGTACCCTATTGCTGGGGAACCGTCGGTATCCTCTATAATAAGACGATGGTCGATGAACCTGTTGACAGCTGGAGCATATTATGGGATGAAGAATATAAAGATAACATTCTAATGCAGGATTCCGTTCGTGACGCATTTATGGTCGCTCTGAAATTAAACGGATACTCCATGAACTCTACGGATGTCTCCGAATTAGAAACGGCAAAGAATGCCTTAATTGAACAGAAACCCCTTGTTCAGGCATATGTTATCGATCAGGTGCGTGACAAAATGATTGGAAATGAAGCTGCTATCGGCGTTATTTATTCCGGCGAAGCAATCTTTACGCAGCGGGAAAATCCCGACTTGGAATATGTGATTCCAAAGGAAGGAACCAACGTATGGATTGATTCCTGGGTAATGACAAAGGATTCACAGAACAAAGAAAATGCGGAGAAATTTATCGATTTCATGTGCCGCCCCGATATCGCACTTAAAAACTTCGAATATATCACATATTCTACGCCTAACGATGCCGCAAGAGATCTCATCGAAGATGAAGATATAAAAAACTCTCCCGTTGCGTTTGTTGATTTGTCTCAATATTCCAATTTGGAGACATACCAGTATCTGGGTGAAGATGGAGATGCTTTATATAATGAATTGTGGAAAGAAGTGAAGTCGAATTAATATGTCTTAGAATAAGAAAAAAGCGGGTTCCGAAGAACCCGCTTTTTTCTTATTCTAAGGACGTACGTGACCATTCCCTTCAATCATATATTTATAGGAAGTTAATTCCTTAAGTCCCATAGGCCCTCTGGCATGAAGCTTCTGGGTACTGATGCCGATTTCCGCACCGAAACCGAATTCAAATCCATCGCTGAACCTCGTTGACACATTCACGTAAACACAAGCTGCATCCACCTCGTTTAAGAACCTATCCGCATTCTCTTTATTCTGTGTAAGAATCGCTTCGGAATGTTTCGTTCCGTATTTATTGATATGGGCGATTGCCTCATCTACGGAATTAACTGTCTTCATTGAAATAATGTAATCCAGATATTCCGTACCGTAATCCTCTTCCGTAGCGGGGACTGCATCCGCAATAAATTCTCTTATCTGCTCATCCGCGCGCATCTCTACCTCACATTCCCGAAGCTCTTTTGCCAACACCGGGAGAAGCTTCCCCTTTACCGCTTGATGGATAAGCAAGGACTCGCAGGCATTGCACACGCCAATACGCTGTGTCTTCGCATTAATAATAATTGGAATCGCTTTTTCGATGTCTGCGGATTCATCCACATATATGTGGCAATTCCCCGTTCCCGTCTCAATTACCGGTATCGTACTATTGGTAACAACGCTGCGGATTAAACCGGCACTGCCTCTTGGAATCAGAACATCCACATACCGGTCCATTTTCATAAAGCGTACGGTAACTTCCCTGTCCGTACTCTCTATCAACTGGATGGCATCTTCGCATACACCGCATGCACGGAGTGCCTTACGTATGGAGGCTGTTACTGCCATATTGGAGAAAACAGCGTCGCTTCCCCCCTTCAGGATAACAGCATTGCCCGCCTTAAAACAAAGTCCGAAAGCATCCGCTGTTACGTTTGGCCTAGACTCATATATGATACCAATCACCCCGAGAGGAACTCTGCGCTTCTGAATGTGAAGTCCGTTAGGACGTGTAAAGGTTTCGAGCACTTCGCCTATCGGGTCCTCCAATCCGGCAATCTGACAGAGACCATCAGCCATTGCCTTTATTCTATCTTCCGTCAGTCGTAGTCTGTCTATCATACCGGGATGCATACCATTTTTTTCGGCATTTATTATATCTCTTTCATTTTCTTCCAGTATGGACTTCGTATCTGCAACCAATGCTTCCGCCGCCTTATTAAGCACCTGGTTTTTCTTCTCTGCGGAGAGCTTATGCAATTCGAATTTTGCCGCTGCCGCTCTCTGCCCCATTATCTCTAAGTCTGCCATATACAGTCCTCTCTTTCATTTTTAAATCAATCTTTACAGGTCAACCAAACATTTTCAATCCGCCGCTTTCGCAATCGTCTCAAGTTTCACTAATTATATAAAAAAAAAACTCTTTCTTCAACCACGATTTTCCTTCTCTCTTTTGCATATATTTTGTCTTACAATATATAGTTGTACAACAATCATCCAACACATAAATTTGTGGTTATTGCATATACTCTTTTATGTTGTGTGGTATTATTTGCACAACAAAACGAAGTAGGGGTGTACATATGGCAGAAGTGAGCGTTATGATAAAAAATTTAAGAGAAAACAATCATTTAAAACAAAGACAGGTAGCCGATTATTTGGGAATATCTCAGCAGGCTTATTCTTATTATGAGTTAGATAAGCGTGAGCTGCCCTCTCGCCATGTTGTTAATCTCGCAAAGCTCTATAAAGTAAGTACTGATTACATTCTCGGTGTGGAACCCGGTTATGTCGGTTCTTATGATTTGAATTCCAAGTATATACAGGATATTTCCTTAAAAGACATTATTACAAACTTAGAAAAATTAAACAAGGCAAATCGCCAGGAGATTGTAAAATATCTTTCCTATCTGGGGAACACTCAAGCAAAATATAAATAAAACAACTGCAAAAGATTATTCTTTTGCAGTATTTCCTTTATATACGTCTGTTTCTGTTATTATCATATCAGGCTTTATATCATATGCTTCTGCCGGCACTCTCTCCACCAGCTGACACTCAAAACACACAGCAACCGTAGGGAGCTGCGGATATCTTTCCAGATACCTGTCATAGTATCCCTTACCATATCCGATTCGGTTTCTCTCCCTGTCAAAAACACTTCCCGGCATAATCATCAGGCATTTTTGTACGCTCATATCTCTACCGCTAAGCAAGCATTCTCCCTTCGGCATCGGTTCCCTAATACCCTTGTAGCCCACTGTCAAATCATCCATGCCAAGAATCCGGTAAAATTCCATATCCTCTTTATCTATTCTCGGACAGTATACCCTTTTCCCGCTTTTTAACGCTTCTGCTATCAGTCCCTCTGTTTCTACTTCACTTTTAAAATTCACATAGGAGAGGATGACATCCGCCTCTTTATAAGAGGATGTTTGCATGACCTTTTCCAGTATCCTCCGGCTCTTATCCTTTCGTTCGTGCTCAGACAGTTCATCTCTCATCTTAAGTACACTTTTTCTAATGTATCTTTTTGTTTCCATACTTTTCTCCCAAATTGGTGATAGTGCCATCTTTCTCCTGAATATCAATATTATTCAGCTGCCCGCGCAGATTAGCCCTTATATTTGCAATATATTCGCTACGGAGGCTCGCCTGTTCTCTTTTTTCTTCTTCAGTCAGCCCTTCCGCTTGGGATTTATGATATAATTCATTTATTCGGGCAATTCTTTTTTCTAAACTTTCCACGTTATGTCAACCTTTCATTTAATCATTATGAATATTGGCTACAAATTCCGGCAAATCAAAATATGTCTTTTTATTGCCGACAAACAAAGTTCCAATGTTCTTTCCATCCAATATACGATGTAAGACTTTGATATCTTTGCTGTTCGCAATAATCATATCTATATTGGAGCTGGTAGCAATCTTAGCCGCAATGAGTTTTGTGTTCATTCCACCCGTTCCGACACTGCTCCCCGTAGAAGCTTTTCCCATATCCATCAGTTCATCCGTAAGCTCATCCACGATCTCAATAAACTGTGCATCCTTATTCTGTCTTGGATCATCGGTATATAAACCGTCTATATCGGAAAGCAATATTAATAAATCTGCCTCTACCAACGCCGCAACAATAGCCGATAGTGTATCGTTGTCGCCGATCTCGATTTCATAAGTCGCTACCGTATCATTTTCATTCACAATCGGAATTACTCCCAATTTAAACAATTCAGAAAAGGTATTGTGCGCATTGTAACGGTTTAAGTTATCTACAATCGTATTTTTTGTCATAAGTATCTGCGCAGCTACTTGATTATATTCCGCGAATATTTTCTGGTACGTCATCATCAGTCTCGCCTGACCTACTGCCGCGCACGCCTGTTTCACCGCAATCGGGCTATCCTCTCCCGCGCGGTTAATATCCTTTATATGTACAGCTTTCTTCCCTACCGCAATAGCACCCGAGGTTACTAATACCACATCCTTTCCTCTGTTGCGCATATCACAAAGCTCCCGCACGAGGATATCCAATTTCGTGTAATCCAGATCTCCCGTTTCCGGATGCTGAAGAGACGAAGAACCTATCTTGACTACAATTCTCTTCTTATCCTTTATTTTATCCCTAAAGCGCTTCACACTTGTGCTTTCTTTTGCTTCTTCCGTTTTCTTTCCCGTTTCCATAGGATTCATTTATCCTCCACATATAATAGTATTAATTGCTTTCAATTCTCTTTTTCAAAAGGCTTATATTCTTTTGCAATAAATTCTGCAATCTTTATTCCGTCCATCGCCGCCGACATAATACCACCCGCATATCCGGCACCTTCACCGCACGGGTAAATGCCTCTTATTTCCGATTGACCGTTTATATCTCTATGAATTCGCACCGGTGAAGAAGTGCGGCTCTCAATTCCCGAGAGCAATACATGATCCGCCGCATATCCGGGAATGATTCTATCAAACTTCTCTATACCCTCCACCAACGCCTTGTTCAACGCTTCAGGCATAATCGCATGTACGTCTGCAAATTGCCACTGTCCTTTTATTTCCGGAGAATACGCATTCTCTATTTTGGGCGGATTCCCTGTCTTTTTCGTATATGCTTTAAAATTGGCATAATACTCCACAGGGACTTTTCCCTGCCCTACGACATACGCTCTTTCCTCCAGCATTCTCTGAAAAGCTATTCCTGCCAGAGGATGCCGGCTTTCGTAATCCTCCGGTGTAACGGAAACGATAATCGCACTGTTGGCATTTCTGCCGTCTCTGTTACTATAGCTCATTCCGTTTACCGCAAGCCTTCCTTCCTCCGAAGATGCATTTACCACGTACCCGCCCGGACACATACAGAAAGAATACACACTCCTTCCTTCTTCGGTCTTTGCTGTCAGCTTATAAGATGCAGGCGGAAGATGCTCGTGTTCTTCCACTGCATATTGGGAAAAGTCAATCATTTTCTGGAGATGCTCTACCCGCACTCCTACCGCAAAGGACTTCGCCTCCATTGGAACCTTCCTTCTATACAGCATATCGAAAGTGTCCCTTGCACTATGCCCAATGGCAAGCACCAATGTATCTGTATCTATACGCACAGTTTCCATTCCCGCGGCTTCAGTAATGACCGCCTGTATTCTTTCATCGAAAACGAGGATATCCGATACTTTTGTGTTGAACAGTACATCTCCTCCATTATCGATAATGGCCTGTCGCATATTTTTAACGACCTGCATCAAAATATCTGTCCCAATATGCGGTTTCCCTTCATACAGAATCGATTGCTGGGCGCCGGACTTTACAAATATGGAAAGAACTTCTTTATTCAATCCGTCCTTATCCTTTACAAGAGTGTTTAATTTGCCATCCGAAAAAGTTCCGGCACCGCCTTCCCCGAATTGCACATTGCATTCGGTATTCAACCTCCCGCCTTCCCAAAACCTGTCTACCTCTTTTTTTCGGGAATCCACATCCATTCCCCGTTCTAACAAGATTGGTTTATATCCGTGCAGCGCAAGCATGTAGCCGCAGAATAATCCTGCCGGCCCGGTTCCCACAATGACGGGACGATGCTTTAGCTCCCGCTGTCCGCATACAGGAAATTGATAATTTACAGGTACAGCAAGGCTGACCTGATTGCCTTTGCTTCTATTGATTACGGCCTGTTCCTTCCGCACCTGCACATCCACGGCATAGCTGTAATAAATATCAGGCTTTTTTCTCGCGTCTATGGAACGTTTCACGATATTATATGTAAAACTATCATGCTCCGACAGCTTCAGTATTCTTTTTATTTTATTTTTCATCTCCTCGTCCGTATGCCCGGGAGACAACTTTAATTGATTAATTCGAATCATTTTATTATCCCACTATTATTGTCGAATTCTACATGGCCGCACTTTTTCCCGCAATATACCCGCTCGTCCATGCCCACTGCAGATTGTAGCCTCCGCATCTTCCGTCCACATCCAATATCTCTCCGGCAAAAAAAAGTCCCGGAACTAATGCGGACTCCATTTGCAAAGTCACTTCTCTCATATCCACTCCACCGGCGCTGACCTGCGCATTTTCAAAAGAATTGGTGCCCGTTACGTGAACAGACAACTTTCTATATAAATAAAGTAATTTCCGTAATCTGTCTTTTTCTATTCTTTCTGCATCCTCAGTAGGATTTAAACCCATAAGTTTAATCATTACCATATTTATCTTCTTATTTGCCATACCAATCAGGAGCTCCTCTATGCTTTTTCCTTCACGGCTTCCAAATCTCATGCGGCACATCGTTTCGTATTCCTCTTCTCCATAGTCGGGGAAAAAATCTATGTAAACAGGGACTTCCTTTTTTTCTTTCAGCAGATATGCCGCAGTCCGGCTAAACTGAAAAACAGGAATACCGGAAATTCCATAATCTGTAAACTGCACTTCGCCTCGTTCTTCCTGAATAGGAGAAATATCAGCACCCAGTTTCAACAAGGCATCGCATCTGACTCCTGCCGCAATCCTAAAAAAGTCCTCCTTGCATCTAAGCTGTACGAGTGCCGGAACAGTATCTATCAGATGATGCCCCATACTCTCCGCTAATCGGTAGCCGCTCCCGTCCGATCCGGTCTTCGGCGCTGCACAACCTCCACAGGCCAGGACTACCGAATGAAACCTTTCTTTTTTCCCTTCCGTTACTACGGTAAACATCCCGTCTTTATCGCTTCTTAGAATATATTTAACTTCTGCCTGTAATTCAAGCTTGACCCCCAGCTTCTTAAGCCTCAGCCTGAAGATATCAAGAACCGTCGAAGCCTGCTCCGACAGCGGATACAAATATCCACCTCTCTCTTTGCTTAGCATTCCTGCGTTATAAAAAAATGAAACTGCATCATGTACGGAAAACTGTTCAAATATTTGAGGCAGTTTATCCTTATACGTTCCATAATAATATTCCGTATCAAAATCTCTGTTGGAAAAATTGCATTTACCGTTCCCGGTAGCAAGTATTTTCTTCCCTATCCGCTCATTTTTTTCGTAAATCGTCACCTGCGCTCCGTTCTCTGCCGCCGCTATGGCTGCCATCATTCCGGAAGCGCCTCCTCCGATTATCGCTACTTTCTTCACTTCGCCCTACCTCTCCGGCCGTTTTACTATAGTCCAATCTATTTTACTACTAACTGGAATAAGACTCAAGGAAATTATATAGTTCCTCCTCCGTTGCCACGTATCTTTTCTGTATGATCTCCTGTTTCAGATTGTCCGGCAGGGAATCCAATGATATATTGGTATTCATGTACACCGTACGCAGATCGTCACAATAGACTACCACGAAATTCTTCTCATTTACCAGATAAAAACTCGTACTTATTTCCTTATATATATAATTTTTACGAATTACCACTTTCTCTCTGGAAAACGAAACGACCTCCACGCTCACAAACCCCAATTCCTGATCCGTCAAGGAAGGAGACTGTTGATATAATTCCATTTCCTTTACAAAACGCTCTCTATCCATCCCAATATACTTATCCGGAACTTTCCATTTCGTTTCCACCGAAGTGTCTTTTTTAAGGTCCACTTCTTCTATAATATACTGGGTATCCGCGCAGATGACTTGCTCCTCTTCAACAGCGGTAGGTATTACCTGCGGTTCCTCCTGTACCTTAATGCTTTTTTGTTTGACCTGCTCAGCTTCAAACTTGTTGGGATAGAATTCTTCCTGCAATTTCATATGGGAATAAAACCCAAAGGTAAACATTCCCATGGGTATGATGAAAAAAAGACTGATACGTTTTACAAATTTCATTTTCATTTCTCCTTTGTAAACAGTATCAGCCAAATTTTTAAATCTTATTCCATGAGAATTCTCTATTCATTACATTAAATGCAGCCTCACCGCAATGGAGACAATCACCTTTCCTCCGGGCATTTCCCTCAATTCTTCCTCACGAACCCCCTTGAGCAAAATGAGCAATACGTTATACACGATAAAGCATACGAATACACATATCAATAACGTAATCGCATCTCCCACAAAAGACAAAAACGCCTTATTAAGCAACATCCCAATAAGTCCGGTAACGCCTGCCGCGATTAAGGTCACCGCAAAGGTACGCACCCATTCCTGAGAATATTTCATATACCTTGTCACCCCGAAAAAACAGACGACACATGTTGTCAGGTAAAAAATAATATTACCGCACACGACTGCGGTTATTCCAAGGCTTGTATTGTTGAGCAGCAGAACAATAACGATTAAATGCAGAAGAAATGCACTAAGCCCTCCCAAAATGACAATCTGCATCTTTCTTATGCGCTGCAATATTCCAGCCAGAAAATAGGTAAAAGCAAACAGAACAACAACCGCAGTTCCCACTTGTATCAATTTAACGGCGGTCTTTACTTCTCCAGTAAACAAAACTCCTACAATCGGCTCTGCCAATACCGCGATGAGGACAGCGCAGGGAATTGCTACAATAGACAAATGATGAATACTTTTCCCCATTTCTTCTTGTACTGCTCTGTAATCCTGTCTGTCAAAGAATTGTCCGATTTTCGGAACCGCTCCTATGGCCCCAAGCGTACACAATATTGCTGCGGTTCCTATTACTGCACTGTACTTGCCGTAATATACTCCCCAATGGAGAACTCGTAAAGAACCTTGTCCTTGTATATTCAAGGCATAATTAAACAGCCGCTGGTCGACCAGATAATTCATGCTGTAAAGCAGACCGCATATCGTATACGGCAGGGAAGTAGATATGAGCATGGAAAGTATCTCCGAACCCGCTTCCGTATGTTTGTAATTGACCTTGCCGACTTGCTGTTTAAAGTTTGCCGCATAAACCGCGTAAATAAAAAGAAGATGCAGAATGCCGAACACACATGCTATCGTAATTCCGAGAGAAGCACCAAGAGCACCGTACGCTGCCGCATATTCCTCGTTCTTGAGTAACGCAGCCACCTTCAATCCATATGTGTATAAAACGGTTCCCAATATCAAGCCGGACACAAGCATAATGACTTTCTCCAACAACTTAGAATGCGCGGTAGGCATCATAGTGCCGATTCCTTGAAAATATCCTTTCAGCACTCCCATGACAGTAGCCAGAAATACGGCGGGTGCCACTGCTGCAATCGATAAATAGCTCATATCTTCAAGCACCACAATCTGCGCTATCGAAGATGAGAAAAAGAAGATTCCACAGGATATTACCGCACCCGATACGAGCGCCAAGAGCAATGCAACTCTAAATACCTTTTTCGCGCTTCCATACATTTCTCTCTTCATTCGGTATTTGATCAACACAGTCACAGATTTTGACATACCATAGGATAATATTACGGTACTTATTATGAATATCTCCATTCCGGCCGCAAAAAAACCAACTCCCTTATCCCCTATCATGTGTCCTAGGGGTATCCGTATAAGCAGTCCGATTAAATAAGCAATCAGTCCTGCCGCCATTATCCACTCTCGCCTTTTTCGCCTCTCTCCACTTTTTCTTTTCGGTAAATGTTTCATGTATGCCGTTCCTTTATCTTTTTTTCGTAATTTTATTCATTTATTTTCTTGTAATTTTAAGAAACTCGAGTACAGCCTCTTGTTTCTCCTCCATGACGACGGCCTCCACGGCCTCCATATGGTCATATCCACACAAATGAAACATACTGTGCGCCACCAAAAAAGCAAATTCTCTAAGTTCGCTGTGTCCGTAGCTCTTTGCCTGTTCCTTTACCTTATCTACAGAAATAATAATATCCCCGAGAACCAGTTCCCCACTGTCCGGGTCAAAACAGTCCGCCTCCGCATTTTCCAGTACTTCGAAACCTGCAGGCACCTCGTAAGGCACGTTAGGAAAAGAAAGCACATCAGTTGCGCTGTCGACATTCCGGTATTCCTTGTTGAATGCACGAATCCCGGCATCATCCGTAAGCAGTACGCTGACAGTGGCTTCATAAGGACATCCTTCTCTTTCCAGCACTGTCTCCATTATTTTATTTACCGTTTCTTCTACCGGAAACGTAAATTCAACATCCGTTTCATTTTCAACGTAAGAAGTCATAATAAAGTTTTTCCTCCAAAAATACCTTTTTGATCTTGTTTATTTCCTGCATCGTAATAATACTTCCATCTAACACACCGCTCTCTATTTTTTTCCGGAATATAGCGTCCAGCAAAAGCGGATAATTAAGAATAACATTCGAATCCTTTTTAAACATGCTTTTAATTACCGAAATTACCGTATCCGAAAGCTTCAGCACGACAGCCTCTTTGGATATGAGCGCCTCATCTTTCGCATTATATTCCCTCAGCAGCTTTGTCAGATTAGGAGGAAACTTATATTCTTTGCCAATTTCTTCGATATTCTCCCACGTGTTCTCCCCTTTCAATATTCCAATACGATGGTAATATCCTCCCGCCTTCATGAGAACATCATCCAGCTCCAGCCTTCTCGCGGCACGGTCACATAAATATGCCGTATGCACCGCATGAAAATATTCATCTTTATCCTTCTCTTTCAATGCGGCAAGCAAAGGGCACTCCTGATCGTTCAAATCCATATACCGATCTCTGTATTTATGTATTACCGCAAAACTAAAATACTTCAATACTACCATAATGAGAAGAAGGCTTACAAAAAGATTGATAACCGGTATTAAAAATAGCTGCAGTGAAAAAATCTCATTGACGAGCAAAACATACCCGGCGCTCAGTGCCACAAGCAAAGCGAGGAGAGATAGGAACACCCTTGTCCCCACTTTATATGTCTCATCCAATTGTCTGAAAAGAATAATCCCTATAAATCCCACGATGAAATATAGAAAGAAATCAGTAATTCCCGTTCCATTTCCATACAAAACCGTAATCACCAAAAGCAATGCTCCCGAAAGGATTCCGATGAGAGAATTGCTGAATAAGCTCAGTATAATAAAAGTTGACAGATAAGGCCATCCGGCTGCGGGTATAAGCGGAAATACTACTGTACATAAAAGTGATACGGCAAATATCAGGAAAAACCGTTCTTTATGCTCCCCATTATCATAATCGAGTCCCTTCATTATCCCGTCATATTCCAGCAGATACAATATGACTCCCATCCCCATTAAGGATATGATTACGTTGCGTACAACCTCTATATATTCTTTTCCATAAAAATATCCGGCTGCCGCCGTTACGGCTCCCATCAAAAAAAATATAAGAACATGTCTTTTTGCATTTTTATTTTCTTCCATACCTGCTGTTCCTATTTCCTCTTTTTTCACGAGCATTGCCGTCTTTTGCCTTATTTCTTTCAGATATTCTTTCATAATCTTCATATGCTTTTACTATTTTCTGAACGAGAGGATGTCTTACTACATCTTTGCTCGTCAAATGACAAAAAGCAATATCTCCGATTTTGGAAAGAACCTTTACCGCTACATCCAGCCCTGATTTATCTCCCGGTGCCAGATCCTTCTGCGAAGCGTCGCCTGTTACGATCACTTTGGATCCAAATCCGATTCTCGTCAAGAACATCTTCATCTGCGCAGGAGTGGTATTCTGTGCTTCATCCAAAATAATATAGGCATTATCTAACGTCCGTCCTCTCATGTAGGCGAGAGGAGCTACTTCTATAAGACCTTTTTCCATATTCTTCGCAAAGCTCTCTGCTCCCATGATCTGATACAACGCATCATACAAGGGTCTTAAATAAGGGTCTACCTTGCTTTGTAAATCTCCCGGAAGGAAACCCAGCTTTTCTCCCGCTTCGATTGCCGGACGGGTCAATATGATGCGGCTCACTTCTTCATTCTTGAATGCCGTAATCGCCATCGCCATCGCCAAATAGGTCTTACCTGTTCCTGCAGGCCCAAGACCGAATACTATCATGTTATTTCTTATGGCATCAACATATTGCTTCTGTCCAAGCGTCTTCGGTTTAATAGGCTTTCCGCTTACCGTATGGCATATGCAGTCATTATCCATCTCTATCAGTACATCTTCCTTATCTTCCATTCCCATCGTTATCGCATAATCCACATTCTGCTCCTGGATTATATTTCCTCTCTTCGATAATTCTATCAGCTGTTTTACAATACTTTCCGCTTTTATTACATTTTTCTCACTACCAGACAATTTAACGGCTCCGTCTCTGTCTACAATCGCTACATGAAAATCATTTTCTATCTTTTTAATATAGCTGTCATAATTCCCGAATATATTGCTCATATGCTCTACCGGGACTTCCATCCGGCGCTCATAGTGTTCCATGCCCAAATCCTCTACTCTTCATTTTCTTCTCCTGCCGCCTGCGTTGTTCCCATCTCCGAATCCACGGCTTGCGGAACGATGGGGATACTCTTCCCCGTCTTCTCCACAATTTGAAAATCCATATCCATTTGCCACTTTTTATTTTTCTTACTTATTGTAACATTTTTTTTGATTATTTGAACCCCTTTTTCCTCTAAACTTCCTATAAATTTCTCTAATTTTTCAGAAAAAAGACTTTTTATTTCTTCTTTCTGATAAGTATTACTTTCTATCACATATTCTCTGTTTATACTGCTTCCATAATAAATCGGAAGGTAAAAGTTTTCCAATAGCTTTACTTGCTTTTTATCGGTTACCTTATCATAATTTACATATTTCACTTTTCCTATGCGAAAAACAATATCCTTTGTAAGTACAGATAAAAAATATTCTTTCTTAAACTCTCCCGTATATTTCTTCTGCTCATAAGTAAGTGGCAGCTCCTCTTTTTCTTTCAAAGTTCTGATTATAAATATATCCGCATCCGCATTATAATATTGATATTTTTTAATAGTAGCGTCCTCATTATATACAGGTACGCTGCCGGAAACGAGCGTATCCCCTTTTTTTATCTCCGCCCGTACGGCAACCTTGGGAATTCCCTTTCTTGTCACCATACTGACTATGACTCCGTCATTTTCCGCTACCAGATCGGAACCGAATTCGTTGTTTTGCACCTCTTCTTCTTTGCCTGTATCCACATCATTTTCTTTTATCTGTATTTCCAGTCTCGTGCCTTCAATTTTAGCAGAAGTCCATGTCACTATGCCGAAATCCTGTCTTATTTTTTTTTCCAATTCCTCTATATCCACATTTTTTCGTTTCATTCCCACATACACATTATTTTCTTTGAGAAAATCAAAGAATACATCTTCTGTAATTGTATGATTCCCGGTCAAATCCACCGCCCATATAAATGTAGACATCCATATCCAAAACGCAAGACTCCCAAGAAGTCCAAAAAGAAAAATTTTTCTCTTTTTAATTTTCGGCACAAAAAAAGGTAGTCCACAACGCTTTTGTATGACTACCTTCGTTCCTGTTTTTTTCACAATGGATTTTAGTCTTCGAAATCCGTTTATGGTAATGCACATCGTGTAATAATCTCCATGGTTTACAATATCCCATAGAAATATATCGTGATTGCTGCATAAATTCATGAACCTCTCCGGAGAATACCCCCATACCTTAATACAGACATATCCTTTTAAATATTGTATCAATTGAAGCATATAATCAATAACTCCTATCCTCACTTTTTTATTGCTGCCGGTGAAAATTTATCGTCAGTAGGAATTATGATAGCGGATGCATTCAATATATCCGCTTATCTTCATATCTTCATTTGTGTAATAGTCTATAGACATCTTTTTACCTATGATGCTAATCTGGCAAGTCTTCCCCTGAAGCAGAATCAATTCCTCGGAATACTCCAAAATGCCTCTGTAGTTTTCCACAAAGGCATCCGTATTTCCCGTTATGGTTACTATGGAGGCTCCAAGCATAGAATCCTTAGGAAGCTTAAGAGACTCCACAATAATTTCTTTTTTTCTTTCCAGTTTTTGTTTTCTGCTCTGCTTTTGGTTTCTCATCATGGAATAATATATGTTGCATTTTATCTAATAATTCCTTTAATGAACGGTTGATTTTCCACCGGTTTATCGGAGAAAGAATAAGCGCTTATAAAACGGCTAACCGCCACCTTCATCTTCTCTTTGTCATTTCCATGAATAATAGCAAGGGGTTCACCTTTCTTCACATAATCCCCCACCTTTTTCTTAATCACCAAGCCTACCGACAAATCAATGTCACTTTCCTTAGTCTCTCTTCCGCCTCCCAAAATAAGAGAACAGATACCTATCTCATCGCACACGATTTTATTGACATATCCTTCCCCGGGAGATGCAATTTCCTCTATATATTCCGCTTTGGGAAGCAAGTCCGTATCGTATACCGCTTTAGGATCCCCCCCTTGTGCTTCTATGAATTCTGCCAGCTTGTCTAAGGCTGTTCCATCCTCAATCGTCTGTTCCAGCATTTTCCTCGCCTCTTTTTCATCCGATGCCATTCCTCCGAGCTCTACCATATAAGAACCCAGTGTCAGGCACAGTTCTACGAAATCAGCAGGTCCATTTCCTTTCAAAGTATCAATCGCTTCTTTTACTTCCAGAGCATTTCCTACCGCATATCCTAACGGCTGGTCCATATCAGACACTATCGCTACGGCTTTTCTGCCCGCATTCTTTCCGAGTTCGACCATTTCCTTCGCCAAGGAAAAGGCATCCTTCTCTGTTTTCATGAATGCACCGCTTCCCGTCTTTACATCGAGTACAATTGCGTCCGCACCGGAAGCCAGTTTCTTGCTCATAATAGAACTGGCGATTAAAGACATATTATCTACTGTCGCCGTTACATCCCTAAGTCCGTACAGTTTCTTATCCGCAGGAGCCAGGTCCGCAGTCTGTCCCATGATTGCGATGCCAATTTTATTTACATTTTCAATAAACTGACGTTCCGAAATCCCAGTGGAAAAACCTTCGAAGCTCTCCAGCTTGTCGATAGTCCCTCCGGTATGTCCCAAGCCTCGTCCACTCATCTTCGCTACTTTAATTCCGCACGCCGCTACCATAGGCGTTAAAGCGAGCGAGGTCTTGTCCCCTACTCCGCCCGTACTGTGTTTATCCACCTTAATACCTTCAATTCGTGATAAATCCAGCATATCACCGCTACGAGCCATTGCCATAGTCAGATATAAGGTCTCTTCTCTATCCATACCAGCAAAATACACCGCCATCATCATCGCCGACATCTGATAATCGGGAATCTTTCCACAGGTAAAGCCGTTTACCATATAATCAATTTCTTCCTTGGTAAGCTTTCCTCCGTTTCTCTTTTTCATAATCAGATCATACATTCTCATATCTTTCTAATTTCTCCTTTCCTGTCCTCACACGGTTCTCTATTTCAAAAATTAATATTGCAAGCAATATTCCTATAATGCTTCCGATCAGTACGTCCGAAGGCCAGTGTACAAACAAGTACAGTCTGGAAAAAGCAATCGAACCTGCCAGTATAAGCGCTGCAACTCCCCACCCTTTATTCATCTTCCATACTGCGGTGGCACCTGCAAACCCTACCATGGAATGCCCAGACGGGAAAGAATAATCTCTCGGAATCCTTATCAGAAGCCCAACCTCCGGATAGATCCAGCACGGCCTGCTTCTTTCCACAAGATTCTTCAGCATGATATTACCGAGCAAAAAGGCAGCAAGCAGCGATAAAAGCAAAAGAATGCCATACCTCCTGTATTTTCTGGTACATAGCAACAGAACTCCTATAGATATCCAGAATATGCCATTATCGCCCAATGCCGTAATATGTGAGAAAAGAAAATC